>NZ_JBFUJC010000164.1:0-6785 GCF_056401595.1 Paenisporosarcina sp. P4_E4_2
CAGTCCGTACGTGTACAATTATGCGTCGATGATTAATGGTGAAATTCCGGATAACCCTGTCGACGCGGTGACAGAAGAAAACTCTGCCGTAGTGAAGGCCCACTACCGCAGGCCAAATGGCTGGTTGAAGTCTGGCGACTGGGCCGTGGCATTACGTAAGGACGAAGGTGGCTTCTTTGCATTCCTTGATAAATTCGAGGAAAAAACACCGGACCGGGAAGAGTGGTACTCCACAGGCAACAAGACGGATATGAAGATTATGAGATGGTGGCATCTGTACTATCCGGACGTTACTGATATTTCACGTAACATGAAGGACACATTTCGCATCTACTCGCCAGGCGACAAGAAAGAAGAGACTTGGATGGGCGCGGCGAACGCTCCAACTGGACCGGAGAATACCTGGGCGTATCGCGAGGGAGACATCTTAAACCTTAACATAACTAATGATAACGGTGATAGCACGCCGGGGCACTGGGGCTGGTTTGCAAATGGGAAAGACTTGTCCACTTGGGGGTTGTATCAAGACGGGAAACTTCTCGCTAAGGGACCGGACGCTACTTTCCAAAGAAAGTACCCTGTCAGCACTGAACCGGCAACTTATAAGATCACAGCGGACACATCGCACCCAGAATGGTTCGGGTTCTCTCTGGCTACAACGACCAGCACAGCTTGGACATTCAAGTCCCAGCGACCAACAGATGGGCAAGAAAACCTTGCGCTACTGTGGCCGAGGTATAACATTGGCCTAGATAATGAGAACCAGGCAAAGGGTGGCATTACCGACCACTTTGACCTGTCATTCGTCACTCAATCAGGTGCTACTCCAGACATTCAAGGGGTAGAGGTCGAAGTATCTACGGACGACGGCAACACATGGAGCAAAACAAAAGTGGATAACCGAAAAGATGGGCACTACAAAGTGTGGGTGAAAAACCCAGCATCAGGTTACGTTTCGCTTCGCATCAAGGCATGGGACGCAAACGGTAGCCAGATCGAACAGACTATAATTAAGACCTATGCTGTGCGTTAACACTATCGGTAGATACATCTTTTTTTATTTAAATGAATAGCAATAAACAGGTGAAACCTCGTATTTTGATCAAACTTTGTTCAAAATACGAGGTTTGTTTTTTACATTTTAAAAACATTTTAATATTTCTTGTGATAAAAAAATCAATTCAGCAAAGCAGTTCGTAAAAGTCCTCCCTTCTTCCATAGACTAAAGAGATATACTTCCCTATAATAAATAGAAAATCGTTTACCTGGGGGTGTATTATGATTGAAGGAAAATTAATAAAATTCTATCGCGAAGAGTCAGGGCTAACTCAAGGCCAACTTGCTCAAGGAATTTGTTCCGTCACACATCTTAGCAAAATAGAGCGCGGGATTACGGAGTATTCTCATGAAATTACGGATTTACTTGCAAAAAAACTTGGGATAACAATGAATATTGAACGCTCTCGCTATTTTTTCCTAAAAGAAAAACTGTTCAAATGGAATAACGCATTGATTATGATAGACTCAAAAGCAATCTATCAACTTAAAGAAGAAATAGAAAACGAATCTTTAAGATTTCTAGCTGACTTTAAAAATCAATACTATCTAATATTGGCAAGGTATTATTTATTTGTAAATGAAAAGCCTAAAACAAAAAAAATCATAGAAACGATGAGGAATCAGTACAATGAACTTGATTCTGATGAACAAAATTTCTTAAACCACATAGACGGAATCTACATGTTTCTGACAGGTAATTTCAAGTCTTGCATTGAAACATTAAAGAAAATTGATAACAATTATTCAAACTTAGAATACTATTATCATTTGGCAATAGCATACCATTCAATTCAATCAACTATCTTTTCCTATTTTTATGGACAAAAGGCTTTACAATTTTTCAAAAGCACATTAAATATCTTAAGAATTATTGATACAGAAACCCTACTTTTAGTCCAGCTTAATTCCAAGGAACCTTATGATATGGATGAAACCAAACAACAATACGAAAAGTTGCTGAAAGTCTGTGAATCAGTCAACTGTATTGATAGAGCGTCTAAAGTCTATCACAATATAGCATTTGAATATTTTAGAAGAAAACGATACTCCGAGGCTAAACAGTCGTATGAAAAAGCATTGGAACTAATAACTGAAAAGACACCTCATTATCTAACATCCCTTAATGGGTATATTTCTACCTGCTATGAAGGGAGGCTCCTTCCCGAAGAAGAGCTTATCGAACTTTCGAAAAAAGGATTAAAATTAACAAAGCAAAATCAAGATCCTAGACAAATGGATTTTGAAATCCAACTTCATACTATCTATCAAAATGAAAAGGAGCTATATGAGTATATTGAGAAAACAGCCATTCCTATTCTCATCGCCAACGGAAATCTGATTGTAAAACTACATTATGAAAAAAAACTGTTTTTGTATTATGTTAAATCGAACCAGAAAGAAAAAGCCTTTCAACTAGCATCCGATAAAATGACAAGTGAAAAAAGTTATTATCATTTTGAATGAAGATATTTATGATAATGAACTACTGACAGAAAGTTGGATACCTGATCCATACATAGAATAGTTAAACACCACGTTTTGCTGATTCACAGTCCGTTAAAACAAAAGCCGATTATTCCTAAGCTAAGGAGTAATCGGCTTTTTATCTAGAAATCTACTTAACGTATGTTTCATCATTTTGTTGGTAGGCCACTTTGACCGATGATTTTAATGGTTTAGGAAAATAAATAGTCAAAAGACCCTGTAAAAAAACCCCTTTTATAGTAACTCGGATATAGACGTCAACTTTTTTAAAAAAATAAAAGCTGTTTTTTATAAAATAATTAGTCCTAAAACCCTCTTAAATAACCCCCATCGACTCCTTAAAACAAGAGGTATAGAATTCTATTAAATTCAGTGCCTATTAAATATCAACTGATCCTTCAGCTAGAACAACATACTCCTGTTCAGAATCTTTAATTGGCCAAAGGAGGTTTTTTCTTTCCACATACTAGCAAACTATTAACTCCCGTATTTGTATTAACAGTGAGTTCCCTACATCAAGACAGATCTTACTAGATGCATTTGTTTTATAAATTGCTTTTTTAGGAGGAAAATATGTTGAAAAAAAAGAACATGAAGACAGTTATAGCAACCTCTTTATCTACGGTTATGCTTGCCTCAACCTTTTATAACGTTAAAGCAATTGATAAAACATCGCTTGAAAAGACACTTGAAACCACTTCTATTGTAAACAGTATCAATAGCGCAGATGAAAAAAAGATCACGCTTATTACAGGTGATGTCGTGACCATTAAAAAGATTGAAGGCGGTAAAAGCGTAATTAACGTGGAACCTGTTGATCGAAATGGTGCAGGTGCTCAGATTCTAAATATTGGTGAAGATACCTATGTTATTCCAGGGTCAGCTATGCCTTACCTCGCTGCTGATAAGTTAGATAAGGATTTGTTTAATGTAACGGAATTGATCGAAAATGGCTATGATGACAAAACGCTTTCGTCTCTACCCGTTATCGTAGAATATACAGAAAAAAAAGGCAAAGCCGTTCAAGTAAATGCTGAACCAAAAGGAGCTAAAATAGCTCGCGTGTTAGAGAGTATTAACGCTGTTGCCCTCTCTGCTACCAAAAAAGAAGCGGATACGTTCTGGGAAGATATCACACCTGAGGGTAAATCAAACACGGCTTTATTTGAGCAGGGCATTGAAAAAATCTGGCTGGATGGCAAAGTGGAAGCCACTTTAGACAACAGCGTACCTCAGATCGGTGCCCCAACGGCTTGGGAATCTGGTTTTACAGGTAAAGGTGTTAAGGTGGCGGTACTCGATTCAGGTATCGATCCTAATCATCCTGATTTGGCAAGTCAGATAGACGAGGCGAAAAGCTTTGTACCTGGTGAAACGGTGGATGATGCTCATGGACACGGCACACACGTTGCTTCAACGGTACTGGGAACAGGTGCAGCATCTGGAGGGAAGAACAAAGGGGTTGCTCCTGAAGCTCGGTTGCTCGTTGGTAAAGTATTAAACGACTCAGGAAGTGGTTTGGATTCTTGGATTATTGACGGTATGGAATGGGCTTCAGACAACGCCAAGATTGTAAGCATGAGTTTGGGAAGCAGTGAGCCAAGTGACGGAACAGATCCTATGGCTCAAGCGGTAAACAGGCTAAGCAAAGACAAAGGGACACTCTTTGTCATTGCTGCCGGAAACTCAGGTTATGAAGGGGCCATCGGTTCACCAGGAGCTGCAGATGCTGCATTAACAATCGGTGCCGTTGATAAGTCAGACAATATTGCTTATTTCACTTCCAAAGGGCCTCGTTATGGAGACATGGGATTGAAACCTGACCTGTCTGCACCGGGTGTTGACATCGTTGCAGCTCGATCTGGTCTTTCATCAGGAAGCGGATCTTACAGAAGCATGAGTGGTACATCCATGGCAACTCCACATGTGGCGGGTGCTGCTGCAATCCTTCTGCAGAAGAACCCTGAGTGGAATGGAACTCAACTAAAAGAAGCGTTGATGAGTACTTCAAAAAAACTAGATTACTCGCCTTATCATATCGGATCGGGTCGATTGGATGTACCAGCAGCTGCATTCAGCACAGTGAGGGCAACTGGTTCCCTATCATTTGGATTTTTCAAATGGCCACATGATAATGCTCAGCCTGTACAGAAAACGGTCACGTATACAAACGACAGTGACTCCGCTTTAACCTTAAACCTTCAAGCAGATTTTAAGAATACAAAAGATGATGCCGCACCAAATGGTATGTTAACCGTGTCTGAGAGTGAAATTACTATTCCGGCAAAAGGTACGAAAGACGTAACGGTAACGTTGAATCCGACACTTGGTGAATTAGGCTCCCGTTATGAAGGACACCTGACAGCAACAGATGCCGATGGCAAACAAATGGCTCATACTTCAATGGGTATGGTAAAGGAAGAGGAAAAGTATCCGTTAACGTTTAACGCTACAGACCGTAACGGGAACCCTACCCTTACGTATGTTGGACTCGTTAACAAAAACATGGATCCTGAATTTGTTGCTGTAAACGGAACAACAGAAGTTCGTTTACCCACTGGAACCTATTCAGCTATGTCTATGATGGAAGTAGATACCGAAACAGATCACCAAGGTGTGGCATTGGTTGGTACACCAGAGATTAAATTAGACGGTCCTCAAACAGTAGAACTTGATGCTCGAAAAGCAAAAGAAATTTCAGTTGAAGTGCCAAAGAATACAGAACCAAGCTATCAGCGCATGGAATACTACCGTTCCCTTGATGGCAAAACAATGAATCACATTTATTTAATGCCTGTGTGGATCGATAAAATGTATGCTGTCCCAACAAAGGAAGTTAAGACAGGAGACTTCGAATTTTTGACTCGCTGGCGTTTAATAAAACCTTACCTTGAGATCAATTTTAAAGGAAAAGTGTTGGATGATATTCCGTTGGCTGGAAGTACACGTCTTGATGGGAAATATAACTTATCAACCGTTTATKCAGGAAAAGGAACAGCAGTTGACTATGAGCGTCTGAAAGCAAAAGGCAAAGCGGTTGTCGTCGATCGCAACACGGAAGTTACCCCTTCTGAGCAGGCCGTTGCGGCACATGCAGCGGGTGCAAAGCTGTTGATCATCGTAAACAATGAAGATAAGGAATTCAGTGTGTTTGCAGGAAATCCAGATTATACAGATATTCCTCTTGCCGTTGCTGGAATCAGTAAAAGTGAAGGCGATAAAGTGATTACAGCAGMACGTTCCGGTGACTTGAAATTGTTTGTTGAAGGTGAAGTAAATACACCTTATGTCTATGATCTAATGGATGTGCATCAAGACCAGATTCCAAAGAATTTAAAATATGCACCATCTAACAATGAATTAGTCAAGATTGATACGCGTTACAAATCAGACCGTGAAGCACCTGGCGGAGAGTTCCGTTATGATCTGCGTCCATACACAAGAGGAGCTGTTGGGTTTTTATACAAATTACAATTGCCATCTGTTCGAACAGAGTGGGTTTCAGCAGTGAAAGATACACTCTGGTATCACCATACAGAAGTATTAGACAGTCCTTGGGAAGTTCGCCAGCCTGCTGTTACGTATGAAAAAGGTCAAAAGCTTCAAGAAGACTGGTTCTCACCAGTAGCTCGTCCTCGTTTGGGAGTTGGTTATTGGGCACCTAACCGCCAAGGGAACTATTTGCAATTTAATATTCCTGCTTGGGCAGATTCAGGGAATGGCTCTACAGGCGGTATCGGTTATGATGATTCCGTGAAAAATCAAACTCTTAAATTGTTCCAAGGAGATACCCTTCTTAGCGAAAGAAAAGGACAGGCTTTATATTTATTTAATCCAGTCCCAGAAGAAAAAACACAATACCGGTTAGTAAGTGATGCAAAGCGTGATCCGAATCGCTGGACAACATCTTTAAGTACTCATACGGAATGGACATTCTGGTCTGGAAAAAGTGAGGATTTCCAAACTTCGCTTCCGTTCTATTCTCTTGACTACAAAGTTGCAACAGATATGAACGGCAATGCATTAGCTGGACCATCCACTGCACTCGAGCTTTCTGTTGCAAAACTTGATGATGTAGCGGGTTACGGTAAATTAGAGGGAGCTACATTAGAGGTTTCCTTTAATGAAGGAGAGTCATGGAAAAAAGTAAAACTTGAGCGTACAGCGGATGATCGTTGGACAGCTAAGATTAACAATCCTAAGACAAGCAAATATGTTTCCCTCCGTGCAACCGCTTGGGA
>NZ_JBFUJC010000165.1:0-6757 GCF_056401595.1 Paenisporosarcina sp. P4_E4_2
CGGTTCTTCAGACAGCATATCAATTTGAAAATGTGCAATTTTCGCGTCATCCAGACGTTTAGAAATCTTTTCTTCTTCTGATTCATGGTTTGCTTCATTTAGCTGAAGATCTGCCATCAGTTCGCTCACATGATTACTCATGTCACGTAGTTGATAGGCAAGCATTTTCTTACCATGAGCGTAGTGTCCAGCTAATTTATTGTTTGCGTATTCTTCTTCAAGTGCATCAATCAATCCACTTGAACGTACACATTTTTCTTGAATGCGATCATTTAAACGATAACGAACGCCGGATTTTGTTTGTCCACGCATCTCTTTCCATTCATCCACAATTGGGTACATGCCTTGATTTTCCGCACCCCAACATTTGTCTTTTCGGAAGCAAGACCCACAAACCGAGTAATCGGGTGTTTGGGTGGTCGACGCGATTTCTTTTTGAGTTGGGAAACGGTCGTTCACAAGTTGGGTGATGAACTCAACGAACTGTTGGAAATCATAAAGTTGTGTATTTACTTTGTCTGTCAACCATTGTTGTCTTTTAAAAAGCACGGAAGAAGGTTTCGGGAACAACTGATTTTGAGCATAGCTTATCCAAGAAGACGGCATGATGAAAAAAATCATCATTGCGAGAGCCAGTGAAGCAAAATAGACTTTATCAAGTGGTAGTGACGTGTCATATACGGTGAAGAAAAGAGCCGCGCCAATCGATCCGATGGCCATCCATAGGCGACCTTTATTTTGAAATAGTCCTGCGCACAATCCGGATAAGGCGWAAACGGCAATCATGCCGCTAAAAGATAATTGAGACAAACTCAGGATTGTTCCCATGATTGTGGCGACAGCAGTCCCTACGAATACCCCTCCCACGCTGACCGCCCCGAACAACATAACATGAACGAGAACAAGTGGAATGGAAATGAGCCCAAACAATAATCCACCCATTCCCGTTAGCATTAAAGCGCTTACCATTACAGCTGCCCCTATGCGTTCAAACGTCCACTTTGCAGTTGTTAAAGCGTGCATCGGGACAAACAATTGGAATAAAAAGACCGTCATGATTGCGGACAAAATGCTTTCATATAAAACGAGTAAGGAGACGGATAGTGGGATTTCTCCCCCGTACGATACCCATTGCCATCCAACCTGGACAAGCAATATCACCATAGCTACCTGGAACGGAATCAACTTTTTGTTCTTAACAACTTGACTCACCGCTTGGTAGCCACCAACTTGCAGGACGTGGAGGACGGTCTGCCCGATTCCGAGCGTCAAGCTCCCACTGAGGCCCCCAATCCAAACAAACGGTAAATAACGTGGGTACCGCCTTGCCACAATGGCCCAAATGGGTAGAAAAAATGGAACAGCCGCTTCAAACAAAACCGCTTTCGATAAGAAGAACGCAAAAAATAAAATAAGTACGGATAATGTGATTTTCAATTTTTTCTTTTTTACGACTTGCACCCAACGACTCCAAACAGGCATTTTCTTCACACCATCAGTTGTCCACGATTTCATGAAACCAATCCCTTCCCATACGATGTTTTTCATTATAGGAGAAGGTTTGTTTGAAGTTTGTCTATTCATGACAGCCCTCATAAAAAACATTTCGACGAAATATCAGAAGAAACGTGATATATTTTCAAAAGACTGCTTGACACACCCTATCTTCGCTTGTATTATTAAAAATGTTCTTTAACAAAGGCGGCCTAGCTCAGCTGGCTAGAGCGTACGGTTCATACCCGTGAGGTCGGGGGTTCGATCCCCTCGGCCGCCATACTGATGTACGCATCCTAAGTTCGCCGCGTCCTGCGGCAACGGATGCATGATCCACATCCTGTGGACCCAAGCGTAAAGTGCCACTCTAGCCCGACACCGGCGCTRGAAGCTAGACATTGAACGTAGCACTTTCCACCAAGGCCCCTTGGTCAAGCGGTTAAGACACCGCCCTTTCACGGCGGTAACACGGGTTCGAATCCCGTAGGGGTCATCCCAAAAACCCACAAGAGACATTGTTCTCTTGTGGGTTTTTTCTTGCGTTTTTTAAATGTAAGATGAATTATCCAAAATTCAATCTTCAACTACCGCGAACTTGCTCAATTTGTCGTTTATGATGCTCATCATGTTGAGAAAAATCGGTAAAATAGCTTGTAATCGACAAAGCGTGATCTCCGATGTGGAATCCTTTATCCCATTCAATCTCATCTAGTTCTTCAAGTTTTTGCGTGATGCGCTGACGTTCATTTTTCGCATACGTAACGGTTTCTTCAAATGTTTGTTCAGCAGCACGTGCTGCAGCTTTTGCATTAAACTCATCGAACGCAGGGAAATTTTCAAGTTTCGCACCTTCTTTCATGACAGGGAGTCGTTCTTCAAATGTAAAACGATCCCATTCAGCTAAGTGCATGACAATTTCATTGGGCGACCATTTGCCTGGAGCATACGGACTCATTGCCTCTTCCTTATTCATCGCTTGCAATGAATCCAACCAGGTTTGATAATTTTTATGAGTCTCCAGAATTTGTTGTTTCTTCATACCCCTCACTCCTTTCTATATAAATTTCGCTAAATCTCGTTAGGAATCCTTTTTTAAAACACAAAAAAACATCCCTGTATGACAACAGGGATGCTATACAAAACACTTTTTCTACGATTAAAACAGCCAGCAAATTATCCTCGTTTTGCGCCGCGACCGCCACGCTTCGATTCAGTTGCACGTTTTAAAGTGGACAAACGATCTTCACTATCTTTTAAGAAACGTGCCATTTTTTGCTCAAAATTCTCTTTAAACGGACGATCTCGATCGTTTTGACGATTATTTTGGCGTGGACGTTGAGGACGTTCTGGTCGCTCAGGTTGTGGCTTGGCTTTACGAATTGATAAGCCGATTTTGCCGTCAGCTTCCACATTCATCACTTTTACTTCAACCATATCTCCAACTTTCAAATGCTSGTTGATATCTTTCACATAGTTGTCAGCGACTTCACTGATATGAACAAGACCTGTTGAGCCACCTGGTAGTTCGACGAATGCGCCGAAATTTGTGATTCCTGTTACTTTACCTTGTACCTTGCTGCCTACTTCAATTGACATAAAAAAAATGCTCCTCCTTAAAAATTAAGCCGGCTTCTTTGAAGCCTTGTAATCGTAATAGCGGACCTAAAAATACAGGTCTCCATTCTTAATTATAGCCAACAAAAAAAGAGTGTCAATAAGACTACTCTTTTGAATCATTGTTTTTGTCTTCATTTTCTTCTTTTTCAGGGATTGCAAAAATGATTTCTCCCTCGTCAGATAGGAAGTATTCTTTTCTGGCAAGCTTCGCAATGTATTCATCATCATTTAATTTGAGAATTTGAGAATTCAACAAATCTTGTTGATCTTTCACTTCTTCCAAAGCTTGTAGCGCTTGTTCTTTTCTATCTTCCTTGGCAGCCAGAACACGAGATTGATTTACCATTGTATAAGTCAACCATCCCATCACCACAACTACAAGGACTGCAAATGCAGCCAAGCGTCTAAACAAACGGACTTTATGTGCTTTCTGGCGTTTTTCGTGGCGTTCAACCGAGCGGACATAATCTTTGTTGATGGAAGCAATATTACGTTTTTCTTCGTTACCATGATTATTCATACTCAAGTTGTTCACTCCTCGTCAGCCATAATTTGTCAACTGTTTTGTAGTTGCAATTATAACCGATAACAAGTGATAACTCAAGATTTTTCAGGGATTTTTAAAGGGGATTTTTGTATTAATTTTAAAATTTTTGTTATTAATTTAATAATAGGTCGTATAGGAATCATACATATTTTAACAAAAAGGAGGACAATTGAGCGAATAATCCTGATGATCAGTTGAATAACCCACCAGATCGGATACACGATTAAACGCATAAACACATGTCTTACGAATAGCAACGGCCTACGAAACCATAACTCATAGAGAATTATTCCGACGAGTTGAGCACACGGGTCGTATATTCGCCAAGTCCCATCTCTTAACTGAAATAATAAATAAAAGCTTGCAATTCCTAATCCCAACCATAAAAAAATTTCAATTATTTTATGGTAACGTCTTAATAGAGCACGTGGACRGAGAGCTTGGCAACTGTCACGAAAACTTTCAACTAAAAAACCTGTGGCCACGCCACTAACAATCATGGCCAACAGGCTTAAAAATTGATAAGAGATCGTCATCCAAACAATTTATGCAAGAAATTACGGCTTTGTTCACGTTCTTCTTCATCATATTGGAACGTGCGCACGTGACCTTCAAGTGTCAGCAACCCCTTGTCCACATCTAAATGAACAATGCGTAACTCTTCGCCTCTAATACTTAAATGACCTTGCGATGTACGTACAGCGAATTCTTCTTGGTCAAATCGCTCAATGGATTTGACAGATGTTAAGTCCATGCGTTTGCGGTTTCGCAAACTAACTACGTGATCTCCTGATGGAATCGTGATGGATGCATGTTCGGCTTGATATTGCATAAAATTCCTCCTTTACTTGTCCAGTCCATTTACTATATGCAGGCAAACAAAAAAGCATGACCAGATTTGGCCATGCTCTTTATTTAATCTTCATCATCTATAAATTCAGGGTCGACTTTCTCCAGTCGCTCTTCTTTTAAGATGCTATACATCATCGTGGATTCTTCTTTTTTAACTGCATCTTTTAGCATTTCGATGCGAGCCGTCACAACTTTCTGCCCGAAACGGATGGCTAATTCATCGCCTACCTTCACAACGGAGCTGGCTTTACTTACTTTGCCATTAATCGTGATGCGGCCTTGATCAGCGACTTCTTTTGCAAGTGTACGTCGTTTAATCAGTCGTGATACTTTTAAAAATTTATCTAATCTCATGTCATTCATCCCCTTTTGCTTGTTTAGCCTGTTGCCAAAATTCTTCGAGTTCATCCAACGTGTATGCGCCGAATTCACCCTTGCCCTTCGTCACACTGTCTTCGACGTAGTGAAAACGGGTTTTGAATTTTCGATTCGCATGCATCATTGCTTCTTCAGGCGAAAGCCCGTAAAAGCGCGCTACATTGACAATCGTAAATAGCACATCGCCCAACTCATCCAGCTGTGATGTTGCTGAACCATTTAAAATTTCATGTCTGAATTCTTCCCATTCCTCTTCAAATTTCAACCAGGCACCCTCTGCTTCCGGCCAGTCAAACCCTACTTTCGCGGCGGCTTTTTGGAAATTGTACGAAGTTAAAAGTGAAGATTCCGAGCGCTCTTGTCCATACAGAATTCGGGTTTTGTCGTTGCCTTTTTCTGCTGACTTCAGTTGTTGCCAATTGCGCAACACGTCCTCTGAATTTTCTACTTCCACATCGCCAAAAACATGCGGATGTCTACGAATCATTTTCGAAGATACGCTTTCAAGAACATCTTCCAAACTGAAATATCCTTCATCTTCTCCGATTTGAGCATGTAAAAACACTTGCAGCAACACGTCTCCGAGTTCTTCAATCATTCCATCGTCATCCTGATCGTTTACAGCTTGTAAAAATTCATGTACTTCTTCTATTAAATATTTCTTTAACGTTTCATGTGTTTGTTCACGGTCCCACGGACAACCATCTGGTGCACGCAGCTTCGCAATAATTTCTCTAAATGTGGACCACTCTTTCAAGCGTTCTTCACGGTTATTAGCAGGTGGGACATAAACGGTCGTCAAATTGTTCAATTCAGCAGCACGGTCCAGCTCATACAAAGGTACGGTGCGGAGTACTTCTCCACTTGAGCCAGCTGCTGTGACGATGGTAACCGGGTAGTCTTCCGGATATTTTTCCATTAACGTCAACTTTACCTCGGATGCACTGTAGGCATCATATACTTGTGCAATCAATACATGTTGGGACATCTGGACATCATCCCGTTTGAACATTGTTCCATCAAGTAATTGAAAACCTTCAATAGGATCAATACGCAGAGCATTGAAAATTGGGTCCAGGAAACTTTGTCCGCCCACAATTTCAAGTTGAATACGCCCCTCTTTTTCTGCATCCACCAACCATTGAACAGTCTGTTCAGCCACTAATGGATGACCCGGAACAGCATAAAACAACGGACCGGATTGAGATAGTGTAATTAGCGTTTCGACAATCTCTTTATATACCGCTTCAAATGCATCATGTTTTTCATAAACTGCATCAAAGCTTTCGTATGAAATGCCTTCATCCTTTAATTCTTGTAATACGGGATGTTCAGCTGTTCGCACATACAGTCGTTGTGCTTTCAGCAATGTTTTATATACACCTAACGGCAATTGTTCCAAGTCCCCTGCCCCAAGACCAAGCACTGTAATTGTATTCATAAGAATCACCACTTTCTTTTTTTACCGTAAAGCCACAATTGAATCATGGCCATTCTTCGTCCGAGTGGTAATAAGAACCATTCCTTCTCGGCAATTATTCGACTTTTGGCGATGTAAAGCAAAAATACAGTTGCACCTAAACCCACGCTTGTGAGGGCCGTCAACATCGCGGCGAAGCGACTGGAAAGTCCATCAAATAACCAACCATCGGCTACATACATCCATGTTAATACGCTACAAATCATTAATAATGAAGCGACACTTAAATGACCATAAAATCTGGTATTCGCAAAACGAATCTTCCAAATTGAATAGACATAGACATATAAACTGATTGCAATGAAGGCGAAGCCAACATTACTGGCAATTGCAGCTCCCATAATTCCCATCTTAGGCAACAACCAAGCATTACACAACCACTTCAATAC
>NZ_JBFUJC010000166.1:0-6741 GCF_056401595.1 Paenisporosarcina sp. P4_E4_2
GGTCTATGAAGCAAACGAAGCAGGAGAAATTAACTTATCACTTCTATCAAATGCTGACGGCGGTACGGTTTTATTAACAGTTGAAGGTGGAAATATTACAGGTGCAGTTGCTTCAGGTGACGGTAACGCTGAAGTAGAACCAATTCCTGATAACACGATTCGAATTCATTACAACCGACAAGACAATGTGTACGAAAACTATGGTGCATGGCTGTGGAATGATGTCGCTTCACCTTCGGCTAACTGGCCAGTGGGTGCAACGATGTTTGAAAAAACGGATAGCTATGGTGCTTACATTGACGTACCACTGGCTAACGGTGCGAAAAATATCGGCTTCCTTGTAATGGATATAACAAAAGGTGACGCGGGTAAAGATGGCGGAGACAAAGGCTTTACGATTTCTCAACCTGAGATGAACGAAATATGGATTAAGCAAGGGTCAGATAAAGTGTACACGTACGAACCGGTTAATTTGCCTGCAAATACGGTCCGCATTCATTACTCGCGTGAAAATGCTGACTACGAAAACCTTGGCATTTGGCACTGGGGCGATACAGCAGCTCCTTCTGACGGTTGGCCAACTGGTGCAGTTGATTTAGACGGGACAGATCGTTATGGTGCATATGCGGATATCGAGCTGAAAGAAGGCGCGAAGGATATCGGCTTCCTCATCGTCAATCAACAGACACAAGAGAAAGATGCAGGAGATAAATCATTCAATTTATTGGATAAGTATAATCACTTATGGATTAAACAAGGTGATAATAACGTCTACATTTCCCCTTATGCAGAAGTGGCATCGGGCATTGTATCGGGTGAAGTAACCTCTGAAGATACGGTTCTATTAGGATTCACGATGACAGATGGTTTAACAGCAGAAAAACTGAAGGATGATTTGGTCATTAAAGATGTTGATGGTGCAGTTGTTTCGGTTGAAAGCGTAGAAATCRCTGGAGCAACAACAGTTGAAGTAACAGCAACACTGAACTTAGACAAACTGCCATTGTCGATTACGTATTCAGGCAGAACCGTTTCAGCATCTACAGGCTGGAGAATGCTTGATAAGATATATGCTTATGATGGAAATGATCTAGGTGCAACGTACAAAAATGGCAGTGCCACATTGAAATTATGGGCGCCTAAAGCAAGTAAAGTAGTGGCGAACTTCTTCGATAAAGAAGATGCGGCAGCTCCAATTGGCACTGTAGAGTTAACACTCGGCGAACAAGGTGTCTGGTCGAAAGACATCAACCCAAGTGATCTTGGTGTAACAGATCTTAAAGGCTACTATTATCAATACGAAGTAACGAATGATGGAGTAATGAAAACGGTATTGGACCCTTATGCCAAATCCATGGCAGCCTTTACGTTGAATACAGAGGGTGATGCTGGACCAGACGGCGATACGGTCGGGAAAGCAGCGATTGTCGACTTAAGCGGCACGAACCCTAAAGGTTTCGGTCATGCTTCAATTGATGGGTATGAAAAACGTGAAGATGCCGTGATTTACGAAGTTCACGTACGTGACTTTACGTCAGATCCTTCGATTGAAAAGGATTTAAAATCAAGATGGGGCTCGTATAAAGGATTTATCGACAAGCTAGATTACATTAAATCTCTAGGTGTTACACACGTTCAATTACTTCCTGTCATGGCTTGGTATTATGGTGATGAAACGAAGATGGGCGAACGCGAACTTAACTATTCAGCGGGTGGCAATGAATACAACTGGGGGTACGACCCTCACAGTTACTTCTCGCCAGATGGTGCGTATTCAGAGAATCCGAAAGACGCTGAACTGCGAGTGAAAGAGCTGAAAGAATTAATTGATGCCATTCATGATGCGGATATGGGTGTTGTATTTGACGTCGTATACACGCATATGGCAAAAGCCAGCATGTTAAATGACATTGTCCCAAATTACTATGCATACCAGGATGCGAAAGGTAACTTCCTTGGTGGCTTTGGTAACAACTTGGCAACAAGTCACACAATGGCTGAAAAACTAATGGTCGATTCAGTGAAATATTGGTTTGACGAATACAAAATTGACGGCATGCGTTTTGATATGATGGGTGATGCAACGTATCCATCCATTCAAAAGGCGTATGACGTAGCAGCTTCTGTTAATCCTGATGCTTTATTTATTGGAGAAGGCTGGAGAACATTTGCTGGTCATTTGGCTGATCCAGCACAGGCAGGAATGGGTGCAGACCAGGACTGGATGGATAAAACAGATGACGTTGGAGTATTCTCTGACGAAATCCGAAATGAATTGAAATCTGGTTTCGGTTCAGAAGGTGAGCCTAGATTCATTACAGGTGGCGCAAGAGATATTGATACGATTTTCAACAATATTAAAGGACAGCCTTCCAATACAGCTGATGATGACCCGGGTGATATGGTCCAGTACATCGAAGCACACGACAACTTGCCTTTATATGATGTCATTGCCCAGTCCATTAAAAAGGATCCGGCAATTCCTGAAAATGACTTGGAAATTCATAAACGAATCCGTATAGGGAACTCATTGATTTTAACTTCACAAGGCACTGCCTTCATTCATGCAGGGCAGGAGTACGGCAGAACGAAGCAATGGTTTGGTGAAGGGGTACCTGAACAGAAATATCATGAATTGAAAGATATGGATGGGAACACATTTGGCTATTTCGTCCATGATTCCTATGACTCTTCAGATGCCATCAATAAATTTGATTGGAAAAAAGCAACGAACAAGAAAGAATTTGCAGTCAATACAACAACAAATGCTTACACGAAAGGCTTAATTGATTTAAGAAAATCAACCAATGCTTTCCGTTTAGGTGAAAAAACGCTAGTAGATACAAACGTATCGCTACTTGATTTCCCTGAGATGAAAGATTCCGATTTAGTTATTGCATACGAAAATATCTCAACTGATAAAACAGGCAACTACTACGTATTTGTAAATGCTGACAATAAAGCTCGTACGTTAACATTAGGAGATTATGATTTCACTGATGGTGTTGTCCTAGTAGACAATGATGAAGCGGGAACACATCCCGTATCGAAAAAATCAGGATTTAGCTTATCGCGTCAAACAATGACCATTGATCCTTTAACAACAGTCGTGATTAAACTGGATCGAAAAGCTACAGAAGAACCGAAGAACAATGGGAACGATGGGTATCAACCACCTGCAAATGGAAAACCGAACACAATCGTGCTTCCACCTCAAGCGGCAGAAGTAGTGAAAGAGAAAAACCCTTCAGGAATGATTGAAGTAGTTACAAAAGTTGTCCCTGGAAAAGTATCGGAAATTGTCAATGCAATTACGTCTGAGCAATTTGTCGTAGCGCTTAAGTTAGAAAAACCGGATACTGGAGAAACGGTGAAAGCACAGGTTCCTGGCAGTTTATTTAAAGAAGCGTTAAAGAAAAACAAACAGGCAATGATCGAGATTCAAACTGATGAAGCAACCTACAAGCTACCTGCATCAGAAATTTATGTCGCAGATATAGCTAAAAAGCTAGGGGTTGCTGAAAGTGATGTTCAAATCACGGTGTCTGTGAATGTCGTGAAAGCTCCTTCRACTAAAGTGAAGATTGTATCCAATGCAATTGAATTCCACGTCGAAGCAGTTGCTGGAGATAAGAAAGTGACAATCACAGAATATGGTTCATTTGTTGAACGAGAAATTGTTGGCGATAAAGAGTTCAATCCGAAAACTATGGTCGCAGTGAAGTTCAATCAAGATGGAACATTCAATTCACTTCCTACTTTATTTGACGGCAAAATCGCAACAGTGAAGTCACTGACAAACTCAACATATGCGATTGTTGAAAACAACCAAACATTCCCGGATGTGAACAACATCAACTGGGCAGAAGACTCGATTGAAAAACTAGCATCTAAATACATCATAAAAGGGAAAGTAGACGGAACTTACGCACCAGCAGAAGATATTTCCCGTGCCGAATTCACCGTATTATTGGTTCGTGCACTAGGACTTCCGGCAAAAGCGTATGACAACCGCTTCTCAGATGTAAAAGGAACAGAATGGTTCAATGCCAATGGAGAACTAATGACAGCCGTTCAATACGGAATCATTAACGGAAAAAACGACGGAACATTCGCTCCATACGAAAAACTGACACGCACCCAAGCAGTCGTCATGATTTCAAGAGCAATGGAGCTAAAATTCCTGAACTTCGATTTTGCAAAATTAGACCATGCTAAAAAACTAGCAGACTTCAAAGATGCCAACCAAATGACAGGCTGGTCTAAAGCAGGAATCGAAAACGTTTACCAAGCGGGTATCATTGACGGTAAGAGTAACGGTACGTTTGATCCGAATGGCTTCACGAAGCGTGATCAAATGGCTAAGATTTTGGCGAGGTTTTTGGAGGTTAGTAATTTGATGAATTAGTAATCCCGAATGATATCTGAGGGCATATAATAGCAAAGACCAAAAACACATCCAGTCCGTTGATTGGATGTGTTTTTTATAGAATCATATCCAATGTTCATCACAAGAGGGAAGAAGATGTATGTACAGAGCCGCTTTGGGTATCGATACTTCATATATAGATATGCATAATTTAAATGTTAGTTACAGGTTTTTCTTTTGATAATTCTTTCATAATATCCATTTCACTCTTTTTTCCATCAATAACATTATAAAGGAAACTGATAACTTTCCTATAATCATGTTTTACACTAATAAAATCGTTCTTTAAGGTTTCACTTTCAATAAAATAGTTACCCTCAATTTTACCTATATAAATCTTAATATACTCTTCATAATCTTTATTTTGAATTGTTTCATCGAGTAAACTATGTAGTGTATGATACTCATCAAATTTCTTTTGTAAGGTTTTTTTCTCTGGTTTAATATTTTTTTGCTTTAAATAGATAGAAGATTGACTCGAAAAATTTTTTAAATCAACTCTGGTGTAATTTGAAGGAAAGGGAATAACTTTATCTTTAATTTTTTTATAAAATAATTTTTCATGATTTAAAGCTTCATAACCTTCATTTACTTTATCCTTTCCTAAAATAATGGTATTTTTCACCTTACTAGCACTACCTTTTGCAAAAGAGGGAATCCCTTTGACCACATCAGGAAAAACTTCTACCCCCACCTTCCATAAGGCTTTTTGCGCTTCTTCTTTTTTTAAAAAATTAATAATTCTAGGGTCTATTTTCATGAAAATTTCCTCCAATTCAAATAATTATTATTATATATGAGGTGGACAGTTATTTTTAATTTTCTACGAGCTTTTTTGTCATATCGGCTGAGAAATTAATTTTGTTTTCTAGAAGAGCTTACTTTAATGATAATACTAGGTATAAAACAAGCACCTTGAATCGTAGACTAGAGATATTAATTGTAAAATGATGGAGGTTTTACCATGAACTTTGCAAAAAAATATTCTCAGCATTTTATACGGTCATTTATAAGTGGAGTGAAAAACCTTAATTTAACTGAGCGATTTAATCAAACAGTGGAATATTACCGGAAAATGAAAACAAAGAAAATCTTTAATTCGAAGAAACGAGATCGAGTACAGGAAATTGATAACATTGAACACAACAGTTTCATTCGATCAATCTTCGAAGTTTTCGGATATACAGCAGTTATGTCAATTCCAGTTCTCTTTATTATGTTTGTGCTGGTCTTGTCGTATGTCCTGAATCCTTTTTTGGAGTCATTTCGCGGTTACGGATTACTATCGTTGGGTCTTTCTGTGCTGATGCTAGGGATTGGCTGGTATAAGCCGTATAAGATTTGGAGCTTCATATTAGTTTTAGCCGGTGCATTCTTAGCCATGTTTACATTCGGTCCACAGGTGATTGAAGGATATACAGGAAAAACTTTAATCGAGGTAAATTGGAAGACGGGCTATTGGATAATGTTGAAAGCGACATTGGTTTTTCTTGGTTATTTAATTGGTACCGTTTCTTTAATTGCATGGGTGTATCTCGTTTCAAAGGGGCAACGCCACAACCCATTAAAAAGAATCCGCACGATGAATATAAAACAAAGATTGGAACAGCTAAAAAAATTATATACGAATTGAAGATGATTGAACCGTTTCAATTCAGCAGTATTTAAATAAAAAAATTATTAGCGGCCGAATGATTTCTCGGTCGCTTGTTCTATGTTTAAAATGAAATGAATGAAGGTTTTCCATTACATATTGTCGAATGAAGTTCCAAAGGGTTTCAAGGAGGGGACAAGATGAATGAGGAATTTATCTACGTAAATGATCATGAAATTATTATTAATACACTTTCGCCTCAAGTTAACAGTTTAAATGCAGACGATGCATTTTTAATTAATAATCAAGAACTTTCCATTGAACAAGTTGAAAAGAGAAGCAGCAACCTCCTGAGCAGCATGCCTCATTCAACTACTAAGCAGTTATTTAAAGTTAATATTAAAAACTTTAACATAGAAAAATCTTTTCGGTTAAAAGGAAAAAACGATGAATACTTTCTAGCGATACAAGATAATTTTCTTCAGTTACTGGACCTGGACAATATTGAGAATAATGTTGATTTGTTTTCTCAAATTTCTCCGAGAATTGAAGTACTCAGACACTCTGAAGGCAATAATGCTGTGGAAGCTAAAATTACTAAACGACAGATTAACTACTTGACCAATAATTCGATAGAAGACCTTGAAAGAATTTCAAGTCATGTAGACAGTTTAAGTTCAAAGACGATTGGTTCATCCTCTGATAAAAGTTTTTACAT
>NZ_JBFUJC010000167.1:0-6729 GCF_056401595.1 Paenisporosarcina sp. P4_E4_2
GTCTTCGCTGTTTTGCTCCATATCACTTACCAGTAAAAAACAACAAAGAAATATAACATAGCCAAAATAAAAAAAACTCTCGTCCATTAGTCAAAAAAGACTAAGGGACGAGAGTTATACGCATACTCCCGCGGTACCACCCAAATTAGCAACAAATATTGCTCAACTTGTTTCCTTAACGCGGAAAACGGCACCGGTTACTACTACTTCACCACTGCAGACTCCAAGGCGAGTTCAATAATTTGTGATACCGACTTGCACCAACCGTCGGCTCTCTACAAAACACAACATTATTTACTGATCCTTTTCACAGTCTTACACTATTGTTTTTTATTGTAATCGAAGTTTTCAAAAAGCACAAGATTTATTGAACAGTATATCCGCCGTCCAGAACAACTGCCTGTCCCGTCATGCCTTTTGCCGATTCGCTGGATAAGAACATCGCTAAATCCGCGATTTCTTTTACATCCAGTAAACGTTTTTGTGGAACCAACGGATAAATAACTTCTTCAAGCACTGATTCAAGGGGCACATTGCGAGTTGTAGCCAAATCTTGCAACTGATTACGCACAAGAGGCGTGTCCACATAACCTGGGCAAATTGCATTTACGGWAATGCCGTCCACTGCTGTTTCAAGAGCTGTAACTTTCGTCAATCCAATCACGCCATGCTTGGCCGAGTTATAGGCTGATTTACCAGCAAACCCTACTAATCCGTTGATTGAGGCCATATTGATAATACGGCCGAAGCCTTGTTTGCGCATATGTGGCAATACATTTTTCGTGGCAATAAATGGAGCAGTGAGCATGATTTTTATAAGCAATTCAAAACGTGCAGTTGGGAAATCTTCCAACATGGCAACGTGTTGCATACCAGCATTGTTGATTAAAATATCAAGCTTGCCAAATTGTCTGATGGTTTCATCGATTGAAATGATAATTTCCTCTTCAACAGTTACATCACATTTTAAGCCGATTGCACCTGAACCAAGTGAAGCCGCTGCTTCTTTTACTTTTTCTTCATTCAAATCAGTCAACACCACTTTGGCGCCAGCTTGTGCAAACTCTTGTGCTATTTGAAAACCGATTCCTTGTGCTGCACCAGTAATGAATAACACTTTATCTTTTACCATCATATTTCCCTCCAAAAAAATCAGCCGCACTAGGCGGCTGAGTTCATTTAATTAATTCCAAAACCAAACGAGAATAGTATAATCGCAATTACTACACCGATTGCTGGTGTAACAACTGTAGTTGCAGCTACTGCCCAATAAGCTTGGCTATATTTCTCACCACAAATGGAATGAATAGTTGTGACAACATAGCCATTGTGTGGCAATGAATCAAGCGCTCCAGATGAAATGGCCACAACACGGTGTAACGCTTCAGGGTTAACACCAGCATCCATATAACCTGGTGCTAATAATGGTAATGCAATAGCTTGCCCACCAGAAGCTGAACCAGTCATACCTGCAATTACTGATACCGCTACAGCCGCTCCGATTAAAGGAGAACCAGGAATGCTTGTCATTGCATCAACTGCTACCTGAAATGCAGGCACAGATTTTGCAACTCCACCGAAACCTACAACCGCAGCCGTGTTACCAATAGCGATAATAGCACCTACAGTACCCGCAGAAACTGCTTCCCAAGGTGATTTAAAGTATTTCCAACTAACGATAAACGTTGCAATAATTCCACCCAGCAAGGCAACAATTAATGCGGAAGTTTTTAATTCATTGTGGAAAATGAACGAAATACCCAATACAACCAATAATGGAATCATAGATAGGAATGGATTTGGCAATGGACGGTTTACATCAAAAGTTGGATCCGTTTCACGATCTTCAAAACGTTCACCTTTATTGACTGCTTTCGTGATAAGTTTTTTCAACCACCAATAACCGAAAACTGCCATGAAAGCAGCTACAATTAAACTGACTTCCCAACCTGCAAACTGATCTGTCTTTAAATATGGAATTGGAATCCRGTTTTGAATTTCTGGAGAACCTGCAGAAGTCATTGTAAATGTGACAGATCCTAAAGCTAATGTCGCTGGAATAAAACGACGTGGTAAATCTGCTTGTTTAAATAAAGAGATAGCCATTGGATATACAGAGAATGCTACGACGAACAAACTAACACCGCCGTAAGTTAAAGCTGCACATGCAAGTACAATTGCAAGCACGGCAAACTTCATGCCTAATTTTGCAACAAACCATTTGGCAACTGAATCTGCAGCACCACTGTCTTCCATTACTTTTCCAAAAACAGCCCCAAGTAAGAACATTAGGTACCAAGCTAAAATGAATGATGTAAAACCTGTCATATAACTGGTAACAAAGTTTGCTGCTCCTTCTTCAACCAACTGAGGAAATAATGGCAGACCACTCATGACGGCAACGAATAATGCAGAAATCGGTCCACCAATAAGAATGTTTACACCTTTTAATGTTAAGAAAATGAGTAAAGCTAGTCCACCAAGGAGGCCGATCATACTTAATACAATACTAGTATCCATTAATAAATTTCCCCCGAAATTTTATTAAGACGTTTTAGAACTGGACGTTTTCTTTTACATTATCCACATTTAAAGAAGCTTCTGTAGAATCAATGACGTCTTGAACAGAGAACCCTTCAAAAACTTCTTTTAGAACCAATCCAGTTGGTGTTACTTCAATCAAAGCACGTTCTGTAATTATTTTATTTACAACGCCTTTACCGGTTAACGGGAGATCACATTGTTTCTTGATTTTGGCTGACCCATCTTTTGCAACATGGTCCATAATCACGATGATTTTCTTGGCACCATGAACTAAATCCATTGCGCCGCCCATGCCTTTAATCATTTTGCCTGGAATCATCCAGTTTGCTAAATCGCCAGTCTCTGAAACTTCCATACCACCTAAAATAGCAACGTCAACATGTCCACCACGAATCATGGCAAACGACTCAGCACTTGTGAAAAATGCAGAACCTGGAATTGTTGTAACCGTTTCCTTTCCTGCGTTAATCAAGTCAGGATCAACTTCATTTTCTGTTGGATACGGTCCGATACCTAGTAATCCGTTTTCAGATTGTAAAACTACTGTTTTGTTAGGAGAAATATAGTTTGCAACCAAAGTTGGCATCCCAATTCCTAAGTTCACGTAGTTTCCGTCTTCAATTTCTTGTTCAGCTCGAATAGCTATACGATCCCTAACATTTACTTTTCCCATGCTGTTTGTCTCCTCCTGTCTTATGAACGAGTCGTTAAACGTTCAATCCGTTTTTCTTGTGATGCTTGCAGTAGTCCTTGTACATAGATGCTTGGTGTTTGAACTGTGTTCGGATCCAAATCACCTGTTTCAACAATTTCTTCCACTTCTGCAATGGTGAATTTCCCTGCAGCCGCCATCATCGGATTAAAGTTTTGCGCTGTTTTGTTATAAACAAGATTCCCAAACTTATCAGCTTTCGCAGCACGAACAAGTGCAAAGTCAGCTCGCAATGCTTCTTCAAGTACATATTCCTTACCGTCAAAATCACGAATTTCTTTTCCTTCAGCAATGGTTGTACCAACGCCTGCCGGAGTAAAGAATGCAGGAATGCCAGCACCGCCCGCACGAATTTTTTCAGCTAAAGTCCCTTGTGGCGTCAACTCCACTTCGATTTCGCCAGATAATACTTGGCGTTCAAATTCCTTGTTTTCACCAACATATGAACCGATCATCTTTTTTATTTGTTTATTTTTCAATAAAAGACCAAGTCCCCAATCATCTATTCCACAGTTATTCGAGATAACGGTTAAATCGGTTACTCCTTTATCAACAAGAGCAAGAATCAATTTTTCGGGTATTCCAACCAGTCCAAAACCACCGACCATTAATGTCGCACCATTTTGAATTTGTTGTACAGCCTCTTCTGCAGAAGAATAGATTGGCTTCATGTGTTTTCCTCCTTACAAGAATTCATTTAATTAATTGTATAAAAGCGCTTTCATAGCTATTAAAACAGATACGGAATTTTCACGCAATAGAAGTTGTGACAACTAATTGTCGAAATTCCTCGTCTTCAAGTCCGAAATTTCGGACTGTTTAGAAGTCTATTTAATATGAATAGAGATTTTGTCGAAATTAGTAGTCCTATTTTTCGGATTTACGTCCGTTTATTCGGAATTAGGTCATAAGTTATATTTTTTTATTTTTTCATAAAGTGTCGAACGACTCAGTCYTAATTGTTTGGCTATTATCCTTTTATCCTTTTCATCTTGCAATGCATGTTGAATCATCATTTTTTCAAGATCTTCAATTGCATCCTGCAAGTTGACGAACTGAGTTACGGGTTTTTTTCGAACTTGTTTCAATTGTTCCGGTAATGCAGTGGGTTCTATTATCTCGTGCTCGGCTAAATAAACTGCCGCTTGAATGACATTTTGCAATTCGCGAACATTGCCGGGCCAATGGTAGTTTTGTAAATACTCTCTTGTTCGGCTCGACAGGACAAGTCTGCGTTTACCAGCCTTTAATATGTATTGCTGCAGAAAGGTATTAGCCAGTTCTGTGAAATCTTCCATTCGCTCACGTAACGGGGGAATACGTAGCGTAATGGCTTGTATTCGATAATATAAATCTTCTCGGAATTTGCCTTGTTCAATTAAATGTTCCAAAGGACGATTGGTTGCTGCAAGTATTCTAACGTTTACCTGTTTCGTCATATTAGAGCCAATGGGTTCAATTTCACCTTCCTGTATAGCGCGTAATAGCTTCGCTTGAATGGTCAGTGGCATTGCACCAATTTCATCAAGAAACAAGGTGCCATTATCGGCAAGTTCAAAGCGTCCTTTTCGATGATGCTTTTCGGGCTCTAAATAGGCACCAAAAATCTCCGATTCCAATAAATCCTCTGGGATTGCTGCACAATTAATTTTCACAAAGGGAAATTCGGCACGCTCCGATCGTTCATGGATACTTTGAGCGAATAGTTCTTTTCCCGTCCCACTTTCGCCTTCTATCAGTACGGACAAATCACTTGGGGCAATCATTTGTATTGTTTCTTTGATCGAACGAATCGCTTTCGAACTACCTTTGATATCTTCAAGACGATATAATTTGTTCGGTGCTTCATGCGAAGTCATGTTAATTTTGTCCATGGTAGTCCTAACGTGTGAACTAAGCTTTTTCCAATCGTTCATATCCCGAAAAACAACGCTTCCAAAAGCACCGACAATTTCTCCATCCACTATTAAAGGTACGCGATTAGCCAGCATATATGTCCCTTTTATGTAATGAGGAGATGCTTGGTGTGCCATTCCGGATTTAATAACTTCGTGCATTTTTGTATTTTCGATTACTTCATCCACAGGTTTTCCGATGGCTTGATCTCGTGGCACCTCTAAAAACCGGCAATAGTCTTCGTTGATATAAAGGATTCGTGAATTTTTATCTACCACGACAAACCATTGAAAGGCGTTCTCCAATATTTGTGCAAGAACAGACTCCGGTAATTGTTGTAATACTGACTTCATTTTGCTCACCCTAACTTTGCGATTCGTTCCATTCTATTTTCCCAAAGAATACGCAATTATGCAAAAAAGCGAAGAGCCTAAGTAGGCTCTTCACTTTCTTTTCTTAAGGTTATATTTAACTTTTCTATTATTATCATAGATTTCATGATAGATGTAATTGCACTCTTACTACCTATGCCATCATGCAACAGAAAAGTACATGTACTCTTTCAATTCTTATTCAACATCTACTGCATTCTTTAACATTGCCTTTTTAAGTGGACGATCATAGTAAAGGCTTGGGATGATAGCCAATGCCATGAATGACGTCAAGATTAAAAACATAGCTGTCATACCATACTGATCGACCAGGACTCCACCTACAAAAGGACCCAGCATTCTGCCAACAGTCGCTGTACTGTTAACAATTCCCTGATAGAATCCTTCCCTGCCCTTAGGTGCCAGCTGACTTGCTAAAGTCGGCACAGCGGGCCACACAAACATCTCCCCAATGGTCAATATCACCATCGCTGTTACGAACATCGAAAATACTTGTGCATATCCAACGACGATAAATGAAATCATCATGATGACAATACCTAAAACCAACTGAGCTTTTACACGGTGTTCAAGTCTTTTGACAATCGGTTGAATGATTGGCTGGGCAGCTAAAATGAGCAACCCATTAATTGTCCATAGCAAACTGTAATGCTTCAGTGTCAGTCCCAGCTCCTGAGTATACGTCGCAATAGTTGACTGCCATTGCACATACACTAGCCAACATAGTAAATAGCCGCTAGTGACGATAAGCAAGGCATAAAACGGTGCTTTGTTACGTATCTTTTTCCCTTCATTAATGACGGAAGTATGCATATTCGGCGAAATATTAAACTTTCGATAGCCAAAAAACGCAATGAAAAAGAACACAATATACATGCCTAAATTCGCAATGAAAATATAATCAAAACTAGCATCCGCGATAATTCCAGCTACTGCTGGACCGATAGCTACACCCAAATTTTGTGCAAGATAGATCGCATTGAACGCTTTCCTCCCACCTTCCGGCCAGGCAGTTCCCACCATCGCATACATACTAGGAAAGACAATACCTCCACTGAATCCTATAATCGTCAGGAACCACACATAATGCGGCCAACCGTGCCATAGAGTTAACCCAATCAGACCAATTATAGTAATGACAATTCCAAGCATGATGGATTTATACCCACCAATACGGTCAAACAA
>NZ_JBFUJC010000168.1:0-6704 GCF_056401595.1 Paenisporosarcina sp. P4_E4_2
CCATATGTCCATCCGAAAATGAAACGGATTCAATCCATTCGTAAGTCTCTGGGAAAACCGACGATTTTCAATATGATCGGCCCTTTAACCAATCCCGTGGCATTAACATCCCAAATGGTCGGCGTATACCGCCAAGATAAATTGATGGATATCGCAGCAGCCCTATATCGTCTGGGCCGAAAAAGAGCAATCGTCTTGAGTGGTGCCGATGGAATGGATGAAGCTTCTTTATCCGGAGACAACCACCTCGTACTTATGAAAAACGGCGACTACATCCCTTTTACATTGAATGCCGAAGAAGTGGGTTTGTCATTTGCTCCACTTGAAGCGATTCGCGGTGGGGACGTCAAGGTTAACGCAGCCATTTTAAAAAGCGTGTTACGGGGTGAATCTTCGCCTTATATGGATACCGTATTGTTGAATGCGGGAATCGGTTTGTTTGCGGCAGACATCGTTTCTACCATTCAAGAAGGCGTTCACCAGGCACGAAAGAGCATTGAAACAGGTAGTGCGCTCAGTGTGTTGGAATCAGTCGTCACTTACAGTCAAAATCGAAGTCATTTGGAGGTGAACGCATGACGATTTTAGAGCAGATTTTAGAAGTAAAAAAACTGGAAGTGAAAGAGTTATTGGAACAAGAAGGATCATTTGAATTTTCTAAAAAACATACTAACAAGCCTTCTTTATTTGAGACTTTATATAACACGCAGCACTTACAGGTCATCTCTGAAATTAAACGCGCCTCCCCTTCGAAAGGTTTGATTGATGGTAATGTCGATCCCGTACAGCAGGCACTCGCTTATGAAAAAGCTGGTGCAGCTGCAATTTCTGTATTGACTGATCAACAATTTTTCAAAGGCTCGATGGATGATTTACATGCAGTATCATCAGCCGTCAATCTTCCCGTCCTCTGCAAGGACTTTATCATTCACCCTTTGCAGATTGAAGAGGCAAAATATGCTGGCGCATCTATCATTCTGTTGATTGTCGCGGCGCTTGATCAACAGAGTCTTAGCGATTTGTTTGACTATGCTAGTAAGTTGGATTTGGAAGTTTTGATTGAAGTTCACAATGTCGAAGAATTGCAAAGAGCCTTAGCAATCGATGCAAAAATAATCGGCGTAAATAATCGTAATCTCAAAACGTTCGAAGTAGATTTAGCAAACACATCGCAAATTACCGCTCACTTCCCTTTTCATGAACAACGCGTATTGATTAGTGAAAGTGGGATTGGCAACATAACAGATGCTGTTTTAGTTGCGGATGCTGGAGCGCACGGCGTGCTGGTTGGAGAAACGTTAATGCGCAGTGAAAATATTGACGAAATATTGCGTTCGTTTCACGTGAAACGTGGTGAATTGTGATGACAAGAGTCAAAATTTGCGGATTGATGGAGCTGGAAGATGTAAAAACAGCAGTTGATTCTGGAGCAGACGCAATTGGTTTTGTATTCGCACCTAGTCGACGCCAGCTAACGGTTGAAACCGCCAAGAAACTTGCTAGTGCAGTTCCAAATGATGTGTTGAGAATTGGTGTATTCGTCAATGAAACACCGGATGAAGTGAATCGCATCGCAGGAGAAGTATCATTGGATATGGTTCAACTGCATGGAGATGAAGCACCCGAATATGTTAGACAAATATTCCTTCCTACCATTAAAGCGTTATCGATAAAAAGTTTTGAAGATGTGCGAAAGGCTTCGCAATATGAAGTCGATTATTTCTTGTTTGATGCACCAGGCATGGAGTTTCGCGGAGGATCGGGTCAGTCATTCGACTGGAAACTCCTTGAAAAAGCTAATATTCCACTTGAGAAAGTCATATTAGCCGGCGGTCTGAATGAAAGAAACGTAAGAGAAGCAATTAAAACCGTCAATCCTTTTATGGTGGATGTATCCAGTGGAGTCGAGACGGAGCAAAGAAAAGATGCAGTGAAAATCCGCACGTTTATCCGTGCAGTTCGAGGTGAGAAGAGATGAGCATGCAAACTACCTACAACCAACCAAACACTACCGGTCATTATGGCAGATTCGGCGGTCGATTCGTCCCAGAGACATTAATGCAAGCCGTGATTGAACTCGAGGAAGCTTACGACTTAGCTATCAAGGACGAAGCTTTTCTTGAGGAATTCCGCTACTACTTGAAAGATTATGTGGGACGGGAAAATCCCCTTTACTTTGCTGAACGTTTAACGAAAAAAATGGGCGGCGCCAAGATCTACTTGAAACGTGAAGATCTCAATCATACAGGAGCTCACAAAATCAACAACACAATCGGACAGGCACTTCTTGCGGTCCGTATGGGTAAACAAAAAGTCGTTGCTGAAACAGGCGCTGGCCAGCATGGTGTGGCAACTGCAACGGTTTGCGCACTGCTGGATTTAGAGTGTGTGATTTTCATGGGAGAAGAAGACGTCCGTCGTCAGCAACTTAATGTATTCCGCATGGAGCTGCTTGGTGCGAAAGTTATTTCCGTAACCCAAGGCAGTCGAACGTTGAAAGATGCTGTTAATGAAGCGCTGCGTTACTGGGTGACGAATGTCGGGGATACTCATTACATTATGGGTTCGGTTTTAGGACCACACCCCTTCCCTAAAATTGTGCGTGATTTCCAGCGTGTCATTGGGGATGAAACGCGTAAGCAAATCGTTGAAAAAGAAGGCCGTCTGCCAGATGCGATTGTTGCTTGTATTGGTGGAGGCAGTAATGCCATGGGAATGTTTTATCCCTTCATAGAAGACAAAGACGTGAAATTAATCGGCGTCGAAGCTGCTGGTGCAGGACTGGATACCGATAAGCACGCCGCCACATTGACGAAAGGTTCTGTAGGAGTTTTGCACGGAGCACTTATGTATTTACTGCAGGATGATGCAGGTCAGATTCAGGAAGCACACTCTATTTCAGCGGGACTCGATTATCCCGGAATAGGACCCGAGCATAGCTACTTACATGAAAATGGCCGTGTTGAATACACATCAGTAACGGACGAACAGGCTTTGACGGGTGTTCAATTGTTAGCTCGTACGGAGGGCATCCTCCCCGCTCTCGAATCAGCTCATGCGATTCATTTTGCTGCTGAGCTGGCTGCTGGTTTGGATAAAGATGAAATTGTCGTGATTTGTTTATCTGGTCGTGGAGATAAAGATGTTGTCACAGTGCGTGATGCGCTTGGAGGTGGAACGAATGACTAAACTGAAGTTGCAAACTGCCATAGAACAACAAGTCGAAACAGGTGGAAAAGCATTTATTCCTTATGTCATGGCCGGTGACGGAGGGTTATCAAAACTCCGTGAACATTTACTGTTTCTTCAAGATGCTGGTGCTACTGCGGTAGAATTAGGAATTCCTTTTTCAGATCCCGTTGCAGATGGACCGACCATTCAAGAGGCTGGGAAACGTGCGTTGGCTGAAGGTGTGACCTTGCGTGGTGTATTAGAAGAGATCGCCCACTTGCGCGGTGAGTTGATGATTCCGATTGTCCTAATGACATATTTGAATCCGGTGTTCCGTTATGGCATAGAGGCATTCGCTAAGGATTGTGCAAATATCGGCGTGAGTGGATTGATTGTTCCAGATTTGCCGCTTGAAGAAAGTGGGATGGTGAAGGACGAGTTCTCAAAACACGATTTGGCTCTCATTCAATTGGTCAGTTTAACAAGCCCTCCCGAGCGTATTGAGCGTATTGCGAAAGCTTCTGAAGGATTTCTGTACGCCGTTATGGTGACGGGCATTACGGGTGCGCGCGCAGAGTTTGCTGCGAACGTTGGAGAACATTTGGCGAAGCTTAAAGAAGTGAGCCCAGTTCCAGTCATGGCAGGCTTCGGGATTTCCACGCCTGAGCAGGTTCGGGAAATGGGTAAACTGTCAGACGGCGTCATTGTGGGAAGCCGTATAGTTGATGCATTGCATAAAGGAAATCTTGATAATATCAGAGCGTTGATTGCTGCATCGAAAGCAGTTGAAATCGTATAAAACTAGTTTGGACCTCATGCGCATTCGTATGTGGTCTTTTTTTTAGGAGAGAATTGGGTTAAACAGAATAAATACTAGTTGAGGCCGAATAAAACTCGTGCGTTACAGTTTAAATTTTTTCACCTTCCTTAGGAAAGTGAAACACTTATGTTTCCTTACTCGTCAAAGTTATATAAAGGAGGAAGAAATTTGAAAACGAAATCTTTGTTAATTACCATTTTATTATTTACTTCACTTTGGAGTACTGGATGTTCRAACGATACGGTTACCGCAGGAAAAGAAGTTAAGGTAAATGAAAATGAATTTCCTCCATCTATTTCTGGAGTCGTTAGAGTTAATAATGCACAACATGAAATGGTAGTTGGAGGTTATAAATGGGAAAGAAAACAAGGTTCTGAAACTCAGGCTGTCCAAACTGACTCTGCTTCCCCATACCAAATCGCTGAAGATTTCAAAGCCATTGCTTTAGAACAGAATCAAAAAGTGACGATTGATATTGAAGAAAATCCCGAACTGTATGTTTACTTATGGAATAAGGATGGAAGAGAAAAAGAAATTACTTTGAAAGATAATCAAATAACGGTTCCTGCAAGTAAAGGTCAATATATATATGAAGTGTTAGCAAAATGGAATAACGGTGAAGTTTCCTACACCTTTGTGGCTGAAGTGAAATGACAATTCACTTTTACATTAAGGGAAATTACAGTTTTTACGATCAGTACAGCAAAGTTATAACGTTGTTTTAATATAGAATAATCTTTCTCATGATGTGATTTTATTGCCCGATTCCTGTTTATTGGATTTGGTTATTTCGATTGGTTGCTCGGGCTTCTGGAAATAAAAATATCAACTATTATTAAACGAATAAATGTTATCACTGGCATCTTTGTCTACTTTCCAGCTATCCTTTGCGCATCTTGTTCTTTACTTATTTTCAATAACTCATTTGCAAATATTGAAAGTCCTGTTGTGATTAATACTCCAGCCAACCATCGAATACCACTTGGTTCCATAAAAGTATTAAAAAAAGTCAACGTCAATATAAGACACCCGAACAATAAAAACAGTGTTGCGATTAAATTTTTCATCTTTCTTTCACCTCGCTCTAATTAGTAATACTCACACCGATAAATAACTACATTCAATCTTTCAAGCTTAATTTAACTAATTCTCTTTTATTCCCGTTACTCCTTCTTCTTTAATAAAACAGGACTGGTTGTGTGTCTTTCTGAAGAAGAATCGTGTCCACTCCACAGCGAATGGTCAGAAACTAAGATTGAGTGGACGAAAAACCATTTTGAATGGACAAAAACCTTGATTGATTGGTCATAAAACTAACTTGAATGGACGAAAACCCATAGCAAGTGGTTAGAAAAAAAGCAACCCAATTGAGCTTTACAATTGGGTTGCTTCGTCACTTCTAAAATACGGTTTTCATCGTAATAAATTTCAGTTCGGTCATTTCATCGACGGCAAACTTAATGCCTTCACGCCCATATCCACTCATCTTGATGCCACCATACGGCATGTTGTCTGTACGGAAAGTAGGAATGTCGTTTATGATGACGGCTCCCGCTTCAATTTCATCTGCGGCTTTCATAGCATCCGTTAAGACATTTGTGTAAATCGCTGCATTCAATCCAAATTGTGAAGCATTCACCCACTCAATTGCTTCATCCAGTGTATCGTAAGGAATGACGGAAACGATGGGTGCAAAGACTTCCTCGCATACAACTTTCATGTCTTCTTTAGCACCTGTCAAAATAGTTGGATGCAACTGGCGCTCTGTAAATTCGCCACCTGTGGCCACAGTTGCTCCTTGCGATTTGGCTTCTTCAATCCAGCCGACGATGCGTTTTACTTCGTCCGGATGGATCATGGAACCGATATCGGTTTGTTCATCCAGTGGATCACCCACTATTAATTTTTTCGTTTCTTCCACGAATCCTTGCACAAATTCATCGTACACTTCGCGGTTTACGTAAATGCGTTGTAAAGAAATACATACTTGTCCTGAAAAGCTGAATGCCCCTTCCGCACAACGTTTAACAATTTTTTCGATTGGCACACTTGGCTCCACAATCAAGGCTGCGTTTGAACCCAGCTCAAGCGTAATTTTGCGTAGACCTACTTTTTCTTTAATTTTCAATCCGACAGGAACACTTCCGGTAAATGTCACTTTTTTGACCGCTGGATGTGTAATGAGTGAGTCACTTAAATCACTCCCGCTCCCTGTTATAATTTGAAGGGCACCATCCGGCAAACCAGCTTCCTTGAAAATATCAGCCATAATTAATGCACTCAATGGTGTTTGTGTTGCCGGCTTTAAGACTACCGTATTTCCAACTGCAAAAGCAGGTCCCAGTTTATGCGCCACTAAATTGAATGGGAAATTAAAGGGCGTGATTGCCGCAACAACGCCAATAGCCTCTTTTTTTGTCCATCCGATTCGGTTCGCACCTCCAGGGGCAGCATCCATCGGAATGGTTTCCCCACGGTACTGCTTCGCTTCTTCTGCAGCAAATTGATAGGTCGCAATCGTGCGATCTACTTCACCACGTGCCGTTTTCAACGGTTTTCCCGCTTCTTGTGCCAATGTCATTGCGAGTTCTTCTTTACGCTCTCGCATAATGTTGACCACTTTATATAAAATTTCTGCCCGATCATATGCCGTCCATTTTTTGAAGGAATGAAAAGCCTGTTCGGCACCAGCAATTGCTACTTTCACATCTTC
>NZ_JBFUJC010000169.1:0-6604 GCF_056401595.1 Paenisporosarcina sp. P4_E4_2
GGGTAAGGGCATGACGACTATTACAAAAAACGGTCATACGTTATCCGTGATTAATTTGCATGGCCGTACATTTTTACCGCCACATGATGATCCATTCAAAAAAGCGACTGAGCTTGTAAATGAAGCAAAGCAAATATCTCCACTGATTTTTGTTGATTTTCATGCAGAAGCAACGAGTGAAAAAATAGCGATGGGTTGGCATTTAGATGGGGAAGTATCCGCCGTTGTTGGTACGCATACACATGTCCAGACAGCAGATGCCCGCATTTATCCAAATGGAACAGCGTACATCACGGACGTCGGGATGACAGGTCCTTACGACGGCGTACTTGGGATGAAGAAAGAAGATGTACTGTATCGTTTCCAGACGAATATGCCCGCTCGTTTTGAGGTACCAAAGTCAGGAAGATCTGTACTCAGCGCATTTTTCGTAGAGTTGGATAACCAAACAGGAAAAGCCACTTCGTTTGAACGTATTTATATCAACGAAGATTATCCTTTCAGAGGATAACTTCTTCTATCTTTCTCTTATCTTGCATACAGTGACTTAAGGACATCTTAATCGTCCAACGGTCAGCAAGGACAAGGAGGAATCGTAGTGGAATCATTAAAAGTATCTTCAAGATCTAATCCAAACTCAGTTGCAGGTGCATTAGTTGCAGTCATCCGTGAAAAAGGGTATGCAGAAATGCAAGCAGTTGGAGCAGGAGCACTTAATCAAGCGGTAAAAGCAGTTGCAATTGCACGTGGCTTTGTCGCGCCGAGTGGCACCGATTTAATTTGTTCTCCGGCATTTACAGATATTGTGATCTCTGGGGAAGACCGGACAGCTATTAAGCTTTTAGTTGAAAAACGTACAAGAGCACAATAAGAAAAGCGTAAAGCGCTATTCTTACTTAATTGTAAACTAACCCAATCTCAAAAGAGGTTGGGTTTTTACGTATTTTCAGCACAAATTACTAATTTGGCTTCCTCCAAAGGTCTGAATTTCAAAAAACTACCGCTATTTTATAGTGAATGAAGCAATTAAGTGATAAACTTATGTAGGAAAATAGAGGTTATTACCTGATCTGTTAAGGAGTTGTTTGCATATGTTACATCAGCTTTCATGGAAAGTCGGTGGGCAACAAGGGGAAGGAATCGAAAGTACCGGAGAAATTTTCTCAATGGCGATGAATCGCTTAGGGTATTTCTTGTACGGCTATCGTCACTTTTCTTCACGTATTAAAGGTGGACACACGAATAATAAAATCTGTGTACGAACGACAGAAGTTCGCACAATACCAGATGATTTAGATATTTTAGTTGCATTTGACCAAGAAACAATTGATGTAAACTATAAAGAACTGACAGCTTCAAGCGTCATTTTGGCTGATACGAAATTTAATCCCGAACACCCAGAAGATTGTGTTGCGACCATGTACAGCGTTCCGTTTACGGAAATTGCATCTGAACTCGGCACGTCTTTAATGAAAAACATGGTGGCAATTGGTGCTACATCCGCTTTGTTAAATTTGGATAAAACTGTTTTCCAAAGCGTAGTCGATGAAATTTTCGGCCGCAAAGGCGAGACAATTGTTGAAAAAAACATGCAAGCGATCCAACAAGGTTATGAAGTGATGGCGCAACATTTGGGCGATCGGATTGGTGAGTGGGAACTTGAACCTGCAGATGGGAAACATCGTTTGTTTATGATTGGAAACGATGCTATCGCTTTAGGTGCACTTGCATCTGGTGTTAGATTTATGGCAGCCTATCCTATTACTCCTGCATCTGAAATAATGGAATACTTGATTAAGAAATTGCCGAAATTTGGTGGGGCTGTAATTCAAACTGAGGATGAAATTGCCGCTGCAACCATGGCGATTGGCGCAAACTACGGTGGGGTTCGTTCATTTACTGCTTCTGCGGGTCCTGGTTTATCTTTAATGATGGAAGCAATCGGTTTGTCAGGTATGACCGAGCAACCGCTCGTCATTGTTGATACACAACGTGGTGGCCCATCAACAGGTTTGCCGACGAAACAAGAACAATCCGATTTAATGCAGATGATTTATGGTACACACGGGGAGATCCCAAAAGTGGTCATCGCTCCAAGTACGGGCAAAGAAGCATTTTTCGATACAATTGAAGCGTTTAATATTGCGGAAGAATTACAACTGCCTGTTATTATTTTATCCGATTTACAGCTATCGTTAGGTAAACAAACGGTGGAACCATTTGATTACAGCAAAGTGGCACTTCGCAGAGGCCGTCTAAAAGTGGAAGAAGAATTAGTAGCTGCCGAAGATAAATCATACTTTAAACGCTACGAAGTGACGGAAGATGGTGTGTCTCCTCGTGTCATTCCTGGAATGAAAAATGGAATTCACCACGTTACTGGTGTTGAACACGACGAAACTGGCAAGCCTTCTGAATCGGCTGCAAATCGTCAACTGCAAATGGACAAGCGTATGAGAAAAATGGAGCATGTCAATTTCCCGAACCCTGTTCATGTATATGCACCTCATGAAGAAGCGGATGTCCTGTTAGTGGGCTTCAATTCGACTCGAGGGGTACTAGAAGAAGTTCAGGCGAATTTAAATGCACAAGGTATTCGTGCTAATCATGCACATATCCGTTTAATCCAGCCTTTCCCGACTGCACATGTTTCACCACTTATTGAGGCTGCGAAAAAAGTACTGGTCGTTGAAAATAATGCAACTGGTCAACTGGCAAATATTATTAAAATGAATGTTGGCGCTCATGACAAAATCGTGAACGTATTAAAATATGATGGAACACCTTTCTTGCCAAGAGAATTAACGAATCGCGTAAAGGAGTTGCTCTCAGATGGTAACATTTAAAGATTTTCGCAATAATGTAAAACCCAACTGGTGTCCAGGCTGTGGCGACTTTTCCGTACAGGCAGCTATTCAACGTGCAGCAGCTAATGTAGGGATCGAACCAACAGATTTAGCGGTTATTTCCGGAATTGGTTGCTCAGGTCGAATTTCTGGATATATACATTCATACGGATTCCACGGGATTCACGGTCGTGCACTTCCGATTGCTCAAGGTTTGAAAATGGCTAATCGTGATTTGAACGTAATTGCTTCAGGTGGAGATGGAGATGGTTTTGCGATCGGGATGGGACATACAATCCACGCGATTCGCCGAAATATCGATATCACATATATCGTCATGGATAATCAGATTTACGGTCTGACAAAAGGGCAAACATCGCCTCGTTCAGCAGCAGGTTTCAAAACGAAATCTACGCCTGGAGGTGCGATTGAACCTTCTCTTGCTCCACTGGAAATGGCTTTAACGTCTGGTGCAACATTTGTAGCACAAGGATTCTCTTCCGATTTAAAAGAATTGACAAGTATCATTGAAGCTGGAATTAACCATAAAGGATTTTCGTTCATCAACGTATTCAGTCCATGTGTTACTTACAACAAAATAAACACATATGATTGGTTCAAGGAACGCATCACAAAAATTTCAACTGTCGAAGGATACGATTCATCCAACCGTCCACAAGCAATGGCAACGTTAATGGAACATGAAAGCCTTGTAACAGGCATCATCTATCAAAACAACGAACAACCTTCTTATCAGGAAATGGTGTCAGGCTACGCTGAAACGCCATTATCAACAGAAGATTTAATGATGAGCCAAAGAGATTTCGATGAACTTGTAAAAGAATTTTTGTAAGAATTGAACTGCCGGTGAAAATCGGCAGTTTTTTTGTCGAAACACCGACAATTGCAGCTGACATCTTGTAGGAACACATGCCGTATCAGTATAATAGAGGAATGAAGTTTTCGTCTGATGGGTGTACAGGATGAAAGGAGCAATTTTATGAACGAAGAGCAACGCTTACATAATTCACAAGTAAAAGAAACGAATAAAACGGAAAAAGACTACAGTAAGTATTTCCAATCAGTTTATGTGGCACCATCTTTGAAAGAAGCAAAGAAACGTGGTAAAGAAGAAGTAGCTTACCATAAAGATTTTGCGATTCAACCTGAATTTTTGGGAATGGGACAAGGTCGTAAGTTTTTCATTCGGACATTCGGATGTCAAATGAATGAACACGATACAGAAGTAATGGCAGGTATATTCCTGCAACTGGGCTATACGCCAACTCAGAGTGTACAAGAAGCAAATGTCATCTTGCTGAACACATGTGCCATCCGTGAGAATGCCGAGAATAAGGTGTTTGGTGAACTTGGCCACTACAAAAAGATTAAACGTGATAATCCAGATGTGTTGATCGGTGTTTGTGGTTGCATGTCTCAAGAGGAATCAGTTGTCAATAAAATATTAAAAACTTATAATCAAGTCGACATGATTTTCGGTACTCACAATATTCATCGTTTGCCTCACATTTTAAATGAAGCCTATCTGTCAAAAGAAATGGTCATTGAGGTGTGGTCAAAAGAAGGAGACGTCATCGAAAGTTTGCCTAAAGTCCGACGTGGCGAAATCAAAGCGTGGGTCAATATTATGTATGGATGCGACAAATTCTGTACGTACTGTATTGTTCCATATACAAGAGGAAAAGAACGGAGCCGCAGACCTGAAGAGATCATACAGGAAATCAGACAGCTAGCGGCACAAGGATATAAAGAAGTCACTTTACTTGGGCAAAATGTGAATGCATATGGGAAAGATTTCGACGATCTTACATATCGACTGGGTGATTTGATGAATGATCTTCGTCAAATCGATATGCCACGCATTCGTTTTACAACAAGCCWTCCACGAGATTTTGACGATCACTTGATTGAAGTGCTCGCGAAGCGTGGAAATCTAGTGGAACATATTCATTTACCTGTCCAATCAGGTTCCTCCAGTATGCTAAAACTAATGGCCCGTAAATATAACCGTGAACAATATTTGGAATTGGTCAGCAAAATTAAAGTTGCGATTCCTGATGCGGCATTGACTACGGATATTATTGTCGGATTCCCGAACGAAACGGACGAGCAGTTTGAGGAAACCATGTCTTTATATGAAGAAGTTGGGTTTGAACATGCCTATACGTATATCTATTCACCTCGTGAAGGGACACCGGCTGCCAAAATGGAAGATAATGTTCCGATGGATGTGAAGAAACAACGTTTGCAAAGGTTAAACAATCTTGTCAACAAATTATCAGCAGAGACAATGCAGGCTTATGATGGCCAAATTGTTGAAGTATTGGTTGAAGGTGAAAGTAAGAAAAATTCAGCGGTACTTGCGGGTTATACAAGAACAAGCAAGCTAGTGAATTTTGAAGGTCCGAATGATATTATCGGTAAATTGGTTCACGTGAAGATTACAAATACAAAAACATGGTCTCTAGAAGGCGAATTAATCGAAGTTCTATCAGGCCAAGAAGTGGGTGTCTTATGACAACGAAATATACAAAAGATGATATTATTGCAAAAGCTAAAGAAATCGCAGATATGATTGCACAAACAGAAGAAGTGGATTTCTTTAAACGTGCGGAAGCGCAAATTAATGAAAATCAAAAAATCCGTGAAAAAATTGCGAGTTTGAAGAGTCTTCAAAAACAAGCAGTTAATTTCCAACATTACGGTAAAGAAAAAGCATTAACATTAATTGAAGGTAAAATCGAGAAAATCGAAGAAGAAATTGATGAAATCCCGATTGTTCAAGAATTCAAGCAATCACAAGGGGATGTAAATGATTTACTTCAATTAGTAGCAAATACTATTGCCAACAATGTAACAAACCAAATCATCGAATCAACGGAAGGCGATTTACTTCGCGGAGAAACAGGTTCAAGAGTACAAAATACTAAACCAGGCAGTTGCTCATAAAACGCAAATAAAACTGTTCCTTCTATATAAGAGGGAGCAGTTTTTCTTTTCCATCGATGGTTTCAATCATTATTAAATCATCCTTTCATAATGTCTAGTTCCAAGCGCCAGCACGCTCATAAGCTTCAAGCCCTCAAGCGGAAACAAGCGGTGCCGAGAAAATTGGCGCTTTCCACAATTCCTATCACCTAATGGGCACAGCCTGCATATGATGAAAAGGAATCGAACGAAGGAGGATGGCTTTGAAATATACCCGTCAAATCGTGACGAAAGCAGTCGTGGCGAAAGGTAAAAAGAGAGCAGAAGCTAGTGAAACGTTACGTCCACCAAATAACCCTTCTAGCATTTTAGGGTGTTGGGTTATTAATCACACTCACCAAGCGAAGAAACATGGTAAATTTGTGGAAGTGTCTGGAAAGTACGACATCAATGTGTGGTATGCACATCACGACCATTCTAAAACCTCTGTATTTTCAGAAACAGTACCATACAGAGAGCGTATTAAACTTCATTATCGTGAAGATGATTCACAAGGTGTTGAGGACATACATGTACGTGTCATACAACAACCGAATTGCACGGAAGCCATCATTACACCGGATGGCGAGCAATTTAAAGTAACAGTAGAAAGAGAATTGCATGCAGAAGTTGTTGGTGAAACAACAGTTGTTATTCAAGTTCAACCAGGTGATTACGAGGAAGAATGGTCATATAAAGACGAAAGTTCATCTTCATCGTCAACTTCAACATTTAGTGATGCTAAAGAGTCCTCATCATTCTCTTAAGCC
>NZ_JBFUJC010000170.1:0-6598 GCF_056401595.1 Paenisporosarcina sp. P4_E4_2
GCCACGTACTGATAATCGACATGAACACCCGTTGGTAAGCCTTTTAAGTGTTTCATATACAATTCTTTATTTCCGCCGCCTCCAGGAATGAGTCCCACTCCCACCTCAACTAATCCCATATATGTTTCATGAGATGCTTGAATGTGTGCAGCTGGCAGACATGCTTCCGCCCCGCCACCAAGCGTCATGCCGAATGGAGCTGCCACTACAGGTTTCGAACAATACTTTATTTTCATCATGGCGTTTTGGAACGAACGCACGACGAAATCCAGTTCAAAAATATTGTCGTCCTGGGCCTCCATAAGAATCATGCCAAGGTTTGCGCCTACACAGAAGTTTTTCCCCTGGTTACCAATCACAAGACCTTTAAAGGTTTTCTCTACTTCATCAACTGCAAAGTTAATCATTTGGATAATATCGAGCCCGATTGCATTTGATTGTGAATGGAACTCCAGTAAAGCAATCCCATCTCCTAAATCTATTAAACTGGCACCTGAATTTTTCTTGATTACGCCATGTTTTTTCTTGTAACGTTTTAAGTTAATTACTTTTTCATTCGTTGGAACCAATGAATAACCCTCACCATTGAAGAAATACAAATCTCCATTGTCTTCTTTATAGAAGGAATCGAATCCTTGATCAAGTAAGCTTTGTGTGAAAGCTGGAATTTCCAACCCTTCCGCTGCCATTTTTTCAGTGGACTCTTTTACGCCGATGGCATCCCATACTTCAAATGGTCCTTGTTCCCATCCAAACCCCCACTTCATCGCATTATCGATTGCCACGATATCATCTGCAATTTCTCCATGTAGTTTTGCGGAATAGGACAATGTAGGTGCTAAAATGCTCCACAGTAATTCTCCCGTGCGATCTTTAGCATAAGTTAATGTTTTCACTTTAGCTGCAAGACCTTTTTGTTGCTTCGCCATTTCCAATGAAGGGGTTTTCAGCTTCTTCACTGGTTCGTACTCCATCGTTTCAGCATTCAATTCAAGAATTTCTTTACCTTTTTTCAGGAAAAATCCTTGACCAGATTTTGCACCTAACCAGCCGTTTTCAAGCATATTAGTAATCAAGGTTGGCAATTCGAACACTTTTTGTTCGTCACCTGTAGTCTGGTCGTAAACGTTTTTTGCGACGTGACCAAAAGTATCCAACCCGACCACATCAAGCGTACGGAACGTCGCCGATTTCGGACGACCAATGACAGGACCCGTAATGGAATCTACTTCACCAATCGAGTAGCCTCTTGCCAGCATTTCACGAAGTGTCACAAGAAGGCCATACGTACCAATGCGGTTCGCAATAAAGTTTGGTGTGTCTTTCGCAAGAACAACACCTTTTCCTAAACGATCCTCACCGAATGTTTGCATGAATACTACAACTTCCGGGAGCGTATGATGAGCTGGTATAACTTCCAACAGTTTTAAATAACGTGGCGGATTGAAGAAATGAGTGCCAAGGAAGTGCTTCTGAAAATCTTCACTTCGTCCTTCAGCCATTGCATTGATGCTAATGCCGGAAGTATTAGAACTGACAATTGTGCCTGGCTTACGAACCGCGTCAATTTTCTCGTAAAGACCTTTTTTAATATCCAGATTTTCTACAATAACTTCGATAATCCAGTCGACATCTTTTAATTTATCCAAGTCGTCTTCGAGATTTCCTGCTGTCAATAATGTAAGATTTTTCTTTGATGCTAGGGGTGCGGGCTTTTGTTTTAAAAGTTTCTCTAGTGCACCTTGGGCTATTTGATTACGAGCTTTTGAATTATTTTTGTCCTCTTCTTTTAAATCTCGAGGTACCATGTCAAGCAATAAAGTTGGAATTCCGATATTTGCTAAGTGAGCAGCGATTCCTGAACCCATAACGCCAGAACCCAGAACAGCAGCCTTTTTAATTTGATAAGTCACGTGCAAAGCCTCCTTTAGAGTTTTTGAATGAATACTCATTCATTTTTTAATGAAAAAAAATAGAAACAACCTCTATGTCTATTAGTTTAGTTCATTTTCATTTTTTTCGCAATATTTAAATGATTATTAAAAACCAAAATTTACCCCGAAAAATCTTGCTAACTATTGCGTCCTTTTATTCTATGAAAGGCGTATTTTTTGTATGCACTATGTAGCTGAAGAATTCAAATAAAACTTTTCAAAGTCTAATTCAAAAAGGAGATGCTAGTTGGCATCTCCTCTCCTATTATTTATTCAAAATACCATTGGCAACAAACGCAACATTTGCTGGCCGTTCAGCTAAGCGTCTCATAAAATAACCATACCAATCAGACCCATATGGGACATAAATACGCATTTTATGGCCTTCTTTTACGAGTTGGCGCTGTAATTCTTCACGAATACCAAACAACATCTGGAACTCGAATTGATTGCTTGCAATCCCATGTTCCTTAACTAATTCTTTCGTATACATTGCTTCGTCATGAGAAGCAATGGCCGTATAGTTACCATTCAATAAATGGGTTTTAATGATTTTTTTGAAATTCTCATCCACATCAATTTTGGAATTCACGCATCGATTGTTCGATCATGAGTTCCAGCCTCCTCTATTCAAATACACTTTATTAGTATGTTCTTTCCTATATATATACATAACTATTCTAATATCTTTTTTTACAAAAGAAACTAAACGGAAAATGTATATATAATCATTTCTGCCTCACACTAAAACGAAAAGGAGGATACATTACATGAATTTATTTTCACAACAAAAAGAACAGCCAATTTTATTTCCCGAACCCCCTAAAATGGTTTCTTCAAAAGATTTCAGCTACTTGACAGATATGATGTCATGGAATTTGCTGGCAGCTAAAAAAATGAATTGGGCGGCTGAAAATTGCCAACTCCCTGATTTGAAGAAGGAATTTGAGACAGCTGAACAAATGCACAGTAATCATTACGACGAGTTGCTCAAGTTACTGAAACAAAATGAAGGAGGTTCTGTTTCATGAATCAGCAAACAGTGAAAAATCCACAAACTCCTTATGTTGAAACACCGCAATTAAACGATCGCGACATCTTAAATGATGCCCTTTCTACTGAAAAATATTTATGTAATTCTTATGCAACGGCAATGCATGAGGCCAGCCATGATGCGCTATATCAAACCATTTTCACTCAATTAAGAGCTACATCCAAACAACAACGTAGCCTTTACGACTTAATGTTCAAGCATGGTTGGTATAAATTGACACCGGCAGATCCTAAAGAAATCCAACAAGCGACACAACAATTCCAGGGATACAAGCAACAGCTTCAGTAATGAAACAAATTGCTATCCGATGGAAGTAAAACCGTGTAAACTGTTCCTATAGAAGTCGAGGAGGAACAAAAATGAAATCTATTACAACAACTGAACAATTTAATGACATTATTTCTTCTGATAATGAAGTCATCGTAAAATTCACTGCTGGATGGTGCCCTGATTGTACTCGTATGGACATGTTCATTGATCCAATCGTTGAAGAGTATAAACAATACACTTGGTACGAAGTGAATCGCGACGAACTTCCTGAAATTGCTGAGAAGTATGATGTTATGGGCATTCCAAGCTTACTGATTTATCAGGATAGCGAAAAGAAAGCTCATTTGCACAGTGCAAATGCAAAATCACCTGAACAAGTAACTGAATTTTTGCAGAGTCAAAAAGGATAGACCTCGTGTCTATCCTTTTTTCGTGCAGAATCAAGAATAGATTATGCTATACTTAGTGAAAATAATCACTGAGGTGTAAAATGACTCAAGAACTTGAATTGCAACAACTGAAAGAGAAAGTTAAATACTATGAAAATATTATCAAGAACATGTCTGCCCCAGTGATTCCTTCTGTCGTACCAAATACAATATTGATTCCGATTGCCGGATATATGTTCAAAGAACGCTTTGATATGATTCAAACCAAAGCACTTCAATATGCAGGAACCCATCGTGAAACGGAGCGAGCTATCTTTGATTTTACTGGAGTTACAGTAGAAGACGTTGCATCATTTGATTACAATGATTTGGCAACGGAAATTTACCAACTGAATAACTCACTTAAACTAATGGGTATTCGTCCGATTTATGTTGGTTTTAATCCTCGATTTGTCCGAGAAATAGTTCATGCAGGTATTCAAGTGGAAATCGAAACGTATGTGAATTTCCGCGCAGCTCTTCAACGTCTATTAAAAGAAAACAACCAATCGCTTCACTCCCTTGGGTGAATGATTGGTTGTTTTTTAGTATTTCTTGAGCATAAAGACTTGTGAAATTGCTGTATTTTCAAAACCACTTTCCTGTAGTAAAGATACCACATTGCCTTTACCCGTCATAAAGTTGTATGTAGATCGACTAACAGGTTGATCATATTCAAGTGCATGTGCCAATAGAAGGTTAACCTCATGTTGTTCGTCTCTGGAAGCCACTTGGAATAAGGTAATTCCTTCAGAAGGATTATTATAAATTCCTCTTTTTCGAATTAAACAGGATGCTTTTATTTCTCCCTCTTTTAACAAATTCACTACTTCTCCACCGACTTTGGGTGCGACACTCTCGGCTGTTTGCCACGGGACGAGCGTTGGAAAAAGATCTGATCCAATGGCTAGAAACGCAGGAAATCTTTCTAATTCGTACTCTCCTAATTCAGGCAGTTTGTCGATTAGTTTTCCGGAACCAGATAAAAATACAACCTTATCCTGAATTTCGTATCCACACTTTTCATATAATTTGATTGCAGGCTCGTTTTCAGACAAAGCCTCTAAAGTTGCAAAGGCTACTTCATTTTCCACAAGAATGCGCTCTGCTTCTTTCATTAGGTGAAGTCCAACGCCCTTACCCCGATATTCAGGAATGATCCCCGTACCACCATTCCAGGAAATTTTAACTCCGTCATTTTCTCTTATTCCTTGCAGAATAAACCCAATTGGTGTGTTTCCATCAAAAGCTACAACTGATAGTTCCACCGACAATCCTTCGTTGCCAAAGCGTCCAACAAACTGTTCCATTGTTAAATGCATCGGGATTAGGTATCCTTCAAAACCTTTATTGAACAAAGCAAGTGCATCTTCAAAATTTAACAATGATAACCGTTTATATGTGATATTCACCAGTTATTCCCCCTTTGTTAGTGATTTTTAACTTAACGATTGAATTTGTGGAAAGATTCTTTCTCTTCTATTATTGCATTTTTTCATCTTCTACAAGTCTACAAGCTAGTAAAAATTTTTAGTCTTTCACTCAATCATATTACTTGATAATTACTTAAATATACTTTACATTTGAATTAGTTCTTTTTTGTAATAATTATAAATAAGGAGTCGATACAATGAAAAAGCTTACAACTAACCAAGGTGTACCAATCGGCGATAATCAAAATTCCCGAACTGCGGGTGAACGTGGCCCAACACTTTTAGAGGATTATCAATTAATAGAAAAATTAGCTCACTTTGACCGTGAACGTGTTCCTGAACGAGTTGTACATGCTCGTGGAGCTGCTGCCCACGGTACATTCGTCGTCAAAAACAGTATGAAAAAATATACAAGAGCTGCTTTCTTACAAAATGAAGGGCAAGAAACGCCAGTATTCACTCGATTCTCTACCGTCATTCACGGGCTACACTCACCAGAAACTGCTCGAGATCCACGTGGATTCTCAGTAAAATTCTATACAGAAGAAGGCAACTATGATTTTGTTGGGAATAATTTGCCTGTATTCTTTATCCGGGATGCAATCAAGTTCCCTGATGTTATTCACTCATTAAAACCAGATCCACGTACGAATCTTCAAGATGCTTCACGTCTTTTTGATTTCATGGGTCTTTCGCCTGAATCGACAAATATGCTCATTCACTTGTTTACAGATGAAGGAATCCCTCAAGATTACCGTCACATTCGTGGATCTTCTGTGCATTCATTCAAATGGATCAGCGAAGATGGCAAAACTACATATATAAAACTTCGTTGGGTTCCTAAACAGGGCATTAAAAACATGACAATTGAAGAAGCGGCAGAACAGCAAGGAAAAGATTTTAGTCATGCTACACGTGATTTGTACGAAGCAATTGAACGTGGTGACTATCCTGAGTGGGATTTATATGTTCAAACATTAAAACCAGAGGACATGGATAACTTTGATTTCGATCCACTAGATGCGACGAAGGATTGGCTAGAAAAAGATTTCCCTTATGAGTTGGTTGGTACGATGATATTAAACCGTAACGTGGATAACTTCTTTGCAGAGACAGAATCTGTTGGATTTAATCCTGGTGTACTTGTACCTGGTATTCAGCCTTCTGAAGATAAAATGCTGCAAGGTCGCCTGTTCTCTTATTCAGATACTCAGCGTCACCGTGTAGGACCGAACTACTTGCAATTGCCGATTAACCAACCAAAAGTTCCTGTACACAATAACCAACGTGATGGTTTCATGCCGATTGGCCAACAAACTTCACGCATTAATTACGAGCCTAATAGTTTCGATACAGAACCTAAAGAAGCACCAGAATTTAAAGAAGTCAATCAACCTATTACTGTCGTTGCAGGTAAGAATCATATCGAGAAAACAAATAATTTCGGCCAGGCTGGTGAAATTTACCGTAGTTATGATG
>NZ_JBFUJC010000171.1:0-6544 GCF_056401595.1 Paenisporosarcina sp. P4_E4_2
GTGTAACATTAACCGGTCCTCACCGGGATGATTTGCAGTTTTTCGTTAATGGCTATGACGTGCAAACTTATGGTTCTCAAGGACAACAACGTACAACTGCATTGTCACTTAAACTTGCAGAGATCGAATTAATCAAACAAGAAGTCGGGGAATCACCGGTATTGTTGCTGGATGATGTGCTATCCGAACTTGATGACTACAGACAATCTCATTTATTAAATACCATCCAGGGAGAAGTTCAAACCTTCGTTACCACAACAAGTGTGGATGGCATCGATCATGAAACGATTACGCAAGCCGCAATATTTAATGTGAAGCAAGGACATGTTGAAGGAGGAGCGTGAGTGTTTTGTATGTGGTTATCGGCAAGACCATTGTCGTCAAGTACAGCGAAATCCTCACGATATTAGATTTTCGCGAGATAAAGGATGAGACGGAGCGGGACTCGTGGCTGCAAAATCCACGTACACGATGCTTGGTAGAAATACCACGTGTAAAGTCTTTAATCGTCACTCCTTTTTTAACGTATGCATCACCTCTTAGTCCGCAGAACATCGTAAAGAAATTTATTCAATTCCCAGGGGCAAGTCCCCTTCAGAACAATAGCGATAAGACAGTAGGAAAGAGCAGGTGAGCTAAATGGCGATGGAAGAAAAAGAACTGCAATCTTATGATGCTGATCAGATACAAGTATTAGAAGGTTTGGAAGCGGTACGTAAACGTCCAGGAATGTACATTGGTTCGACGAGTTCAAAAGGACTTCACCATCTTGTATGGGAAATCGTAGATAATGCAATTGACGAAGCCTTGGCTGGTCATTGTGATGAAATTGCCATCACAATCGAGAAAGACAATTGGATTAAAGTTGATGATAACGGTCGCGGAATCCCTGTCAGCAATCATGAGAAAATGGGACGTCCAGCGGTTGAAGTCATTATGACTGTATTGCATGCCGGCGGTAAATTTGGCGGTGGCGGATACAAAGTTTCTGGGGGTCTACATGGTGTTGGTGCCTCAGTAGTTAACGCCCTTTCGGAAATAACGGAAGTATATGTTCATCGTGATGAAAAGCTTCATTACATCAAATTTGAGCGTGGTGCAGTAACAAAAGAATTAGCGATTGTTGGAGAAACTGACAAGACTGGTTCTACTGTCCGTTTTAAAGCGGATCCAGAAATTTTTACCGAAACAACAGTCTACGAATATGATATTTTAGCAAACCGCTTACGTGAGCTAGCTTACTTGAACCGCGGTTTGAAAATTATCATTTCGGACGAGCGTGAAGAAGAAGTGCGCACGAACACTTACTATTACGAGGGTGGTATTAAGTCGTACGTTGAGCACTTGAATAAATCAAAAGAGCCGATTCATGACGAACCGATTTATATCGAAGGTGAAAAAGACGGCATTTCAATTGAAATCGCTATGCAATATAACAGTGGTTACTCGTCTAATATTTTCTCATTCGCGAACAATATCAATACGTATGAAGGCGGTACGCACGAATCTGGCTTTAAAATGGCGTTAACGCGCGTAATTAATGATTACGGACGCAAAAACAACATGATCAAAGATGCCGACACGAATTTAACAGGTGATGATGTGCGTGAAGGATTGACTGCCATTGTGTCAGTCAAACATCCAGATCCACAATTTGAAGGACAAACGAAAACGAAATTAGGAAACTCTGAAGTGAGCACAATTACGAATTCATTGTTTTCGGAAGCGTTTGAACGTTTTATGCTGGAGAATCCATCGGTTGCCCGTAAAGTCATTGATAAAGGATTAATGGCTGCACGTGCACGGGTTGCAGCGAAAAAAGCGCGTGAATTCACACGCCGTAAGTCCGCTTTGGAAGTATCAAGTTTACCTGGTAAACTCGCTGACTGTTCTTCTCGTGTTCCTGCAGATAGTGAACTGTATGTAGTAGAGGGTGACTCTGCCGGCGGTTCAGCAAAATCAGGACGTGATCGTCATTTCCAAGCGATTTTACCGCTAAAAGGGAAAATTTTGAACGTGGAAAAAGCACGTTTAGATAAAATTTTATCGAATACTGAAATCCGTGCGATCATTACAGCTCTTGGAACGGGTATCGGTGACGAATTTGCGTTGGAAAAAGCACGTTATCATAAAATCGTCATTATGACGGATGCCGATGTAGATGGTGCCCACATCCGAACTTTATTATTAACTTTCTTATTCCGTTTCATGCGTCCGTTGATTGAAGCGGGTTATGTATATATTGCTCAGCCTCCATTGTTCCAGATTAAACAAGGGAAAAATGTGGAGTATTGTTATTCAGATAAGCAACTAGCAGAAATCCTGGAGCGCTTGCCAAAACAACCAAAACCAGTTATTCAACGTTACAAAGGTCTTGGAGAGATGGATGCGACTCAATTATGGGATACAACAATGGATCCAGCCGTTCGTACTTTGTTGCAAGTAAACTTAGAAGATGCGATTGATGCAGATGAAACATTTGAACGTTTGATGGGGGACGAAGTAGAACCTCGCCGTCAATTCATCGAAGAAAATGCAATTTATGTGAAAAACTTGGATATTTAATACCCCAAGTGAAGGGAGGTCGCCTGCGTGACGAATATAGCAAATGATGGAGTTAGAGGAATTAATATCAGTACAGAGATGAAAACGTCATTTCTTGACTATGCAATGAGTGTTATTGTTCAACGAGCTCTTCCAGATGTTCGGGACGGTTTAAAACCTGTTCATCGCCGTATTTTATATGCGATGCAAGATTTGGGGAATACGGCAGAAAAACCGTACAAAAAATCTGCTCGTATTGTTGGAGACGTAATTGGTAAGTACCATCCACATGGTGATACGGCCGTTTATGACACAATGGTTCGAATGGCGCAACACTGGAGTTATCGTTATATGTTAGTAGATGGTCACGGAAACTTTGGATCAGTTGATGGAGATGCGGCGGCAGCAATGCGTTATACCGAGTCCCGTATGTCGAAAATCGCGATGGAATTACTGCGTGATATCAACAAAAACACAATTGACTTCAAAGATAATTATGATGGCCAAGAAAAAGAACCGATTGTCCTACCAAGTCGTTATCCAAACTTATTGGTAAACGGTACGTCAGGGATTGCAGTTGGTATGGCAACAAATATTCCGCCACATCATTTGGGTGAAACCATTGAAGCTGTGTTGGCACTTGCTGAAAATGAAGCCATCACTACTGAAGAGCTAATGGAAATCATTCCAGGTCCTGATTTCCCAACTGGTGGTATTATTTTAGGACGAAGCGGCATTCGTCGTGCTTATGAAACTGGGCGTGGATCTGTCATTATCCGCGGTAAAGTTGAAATTGAACAAAAATCGAATGGCAAGGAAGTCATTTTAGTTCATGAACTTCCATTCCAAGTGAACAAGGCTCGCCTTATCGAAAAAATCGCGGAACTTGTGCGCGATAAGAAAATTGACGGCATTACAGATCTTCGCGATGAGTCAGACCGTAACGGAATGCGCATCGTCATTGAAGTCCGTAAAGACGCCAATGCTAACGTTCTATTAAACAATTTATATAAACAAACAGCTCTTCAATCAAGCTTTGGTGTGAATATGCTGGCGCTTGTCGATGGTCAGCCAAAAGTACTTGGCTTGAAAGAGATTTTATATCATTATTTAGAGCACCAAAAAGTCGTCATTAAACGACGTACACAGTTTGAACTGACAAAAGCGGAAGACCGAGCTCACATTTTAGAAGGTCTTCGTATCGCTTTGGATCATATTGATGAAATCATTGCATTGATCCGTAGTTCACAGACGGGAGAAGAAGCAAAACAAGGATTAATTGCTCAATTCAACTTGTCTGAACGTCAAGCCCAAGCAATTCTTGATATGCGTCTTCAACGTTTAACTGGTTTGGAACGCGATAAAATTGAAGAAGAATACAAGGAACTTCAAAAACTGATTGCAGAACTTCGAGCGATTTTAGCGGACGAATTGAAAGTTATTCAAATCATTCGTGAAGAGTTGAATGAAGTCAAAGAGCGTTTCAGCGATAAACGACGTACGGAAATTACTGCAGGTGGCGCTGAAATGATGGAAGACGAAGATTTGATTCCACGTGAGAACTCTGTTCTGACTTTGACTCATAATGGATACATTAAACGTCTGCCAGTAAATACGTATCGTAGCCAAAAACGTGGTGGACGAGGCGTACAAGGAATGGGTACGAATGAAAATGATTTCGTCGAACATCTCCTATACACTTCTACTCACGATACCATCCTGTTCTTTACCAACACAGGTAAGGTGTATCGTGCGAAAGGATACGAAATTCCTGAGTACGGTCGTACAGCTAAAGGATTGCCAATCGTCAATTTATTAGGTGTCGATAAAGAAGAGAAAGTTACCGCAATGATTCAGATGGCATCATTTGAAGACGATGCGTACTTCATCTTTACCACGCGTCTGGGTGTAACGAAACGTACGCCAGTCAGTGGATTTGCCAATATTCGAGCGAACGGTCTTATCTCAATCTCTTTAAGAGACGACGATGAGTTGATTTCTGTGCGATTGACCGATGGGAAAAAACACATCATCATCGGAACTCGTAATGGTATGCTCGTACGTTTTGAAGAAACAGATATCCGTTCAATGGGACGTACAGCATCTGGCGTTCGAGGAATTCGATTACGTGAAGACGATCACGTCGTAGGTATGGAAATCCTGGAGCCAGGTCAGGAAGTATTGGTAGTGACGGAGAATGGTTACGGAAAACGTACACCTGAAGAGGAGTATCGTTTGCAGTCTCGTGGTGGAGTTGGTATTAAGACAAGCCAAATCACCGATAAAACTGGTCCATTATCCGCAGTTAAAGCGGTTGATGGTTCAGAAGATTTGATGCTCATCACGATTAATGGAATGTTAATTCGAATGGATGTTAACAGCATTTCTATCACTGGCCGCAGCACGCAAGGTGTTCGCTTGATTCGTTTAGGCGATGATGAACTTGTGGCAACTGTCGCAAAAGTAGAGAAAGCTGAAGATGAAGAAGAATTTGATGAAGATGGTGAAGAAAGCACAACTTCAATAGTTGATGGAGAAGAATCAACAACTGAAGCAAGTGAAGACTTACCGACAGAATCAGATTCATCAGAAGAATAATAGAAGGACTAAGGTGCATATGCGCCTTAGTCCTTTTTTTATGACTTGACTCTGTTAACTTTTTGAGTAGAGAGAATCGGCTCTCTTTCCGCGGACGAAGCTAGTGCAGCGATGCAACGTACTTTCATGTTTCGAAGCTAGCGTAGCGATGCAGAAACAGAAACAGAAACAGGAGCACAAGTTTTTAGGTTTTTCCGCAGGAAAGAATAAGACAAAAACTTTTGGCCCTATTCTTTGCGACGAGTAACCGCAGGAGCAAAAGGTTTGTCGCAGATTCCCTTCCTATCAACAACATCATCATTTAACTGAGYCTATGACTTAATTACGTATCTACTTCAACAGTAGTTTTCTTTCATTGCTCCACTGCCTGCAGAAGTTGTGCTTTTTGCTTTTCAAGAATGTGCAGATTCCCCAAGTAGTAAAAGAAAATGCTGCACAAAATAATGACTGCGATTACAGAAAACAAGAAATCCCCGCCGAAGTCCTGAAGTAACCATCCACCAAGAACAGGACCAGTGAAATTTCCAATGGACCGAAACTGGCCAGCCCCAAAGTAAGTTCCTTTTCGATTCTCGGGTGCAATTTGATCAATAAAGACACTGGTGGATGGGAAAATGAAAATTTCACCTATGGTGACAATTGCCATTGCAATCATCATGCCAATTGCTGTGGTAGCAAAACCAAAACTTGCAAACCCGATAGCAAAGAAAAGACTCCCTAGTATCATGACACGGAGAACCGGCCATTTTTCAGTAATCAAACTTAAAGGAACTTGCAAAATGATAACGAGAATTGCATTGAGTGCAATGAGCTTAGCAAAAAGTGCTACCCCATCAGAAAACGACTGTTGTATGTACTGAGGTAAGTTCGAATCAATTTGCGAGTAGCCAACATTTATCAAGATGCCGCCAATAATAAATACGAGTAATGTTTTATCTTTCCACGTTACCATCAGCGTATCCATCAATGGCAATTGATGAACAGGCGTTACATGTGTAATTGAATGACGATTTAACATGATGAACAATGTGCTTCCATATAGAAGGTACATCAAACCCGTCAGTAAAAAAGGCAAAGAAGAAGAAAATTGTGCTACATACACCCCAAGAAGCGGACCAAGGGAAGCACCAATGTTAATCGCGGTATATCTTAATGAGAATACACGCTTCCTTTGTTGTGGCGAAGTTAAATCTGCCATCATCGCCTGGGATGATGGTTCAAAGAATGAACGGCAAAGACCATTTAAAGCATTTAGTGCCATAAACACGCCAATATGCGAAGCTTGAGAAAATCCGAAATAGACTAATCCCCAAACAAGTATGGTCCATAGCATGACCTTCTTCCGGCCATAACGATCTGAAAAGTAACCCCCAATGAATCCCCCTATGGTTCCGGTTAAAGG
>NZ_JBFUJC010000172.1:0-6491 GCF_056401595.1 Paenisporosarcina sp. P4_E4_2
GTTAAGCTCGATACAAGGATCTGTGGATTATATTATTCTGGATACTGGTGCGGGATTATCTTATGAAAATTTACGGTTTATTTTAGCGGCTGATGACGTCATTCTAGTCACTACCCCAGAGCCCACTTCGATAACCGATGCTTATTCCATAGTGAAGATGGTTCACGCGAAGGATACGAATGTACATATTAAACTTATCATCAATCAATGTACGAGTGATAAAGAAGGAAAACAAACAGCCGATAACTTCAAAAAAGTGACCGAGCAATTTTTAAATAAACAAATCGGGACATTGGGGTTTATCCCAAGTGATATAAATATTCCAAATGCCGTCAAAAAACAAATCCCGTTTTTATTGGCTTTTCCAAACTGTCATGCTTCGCAGGCTATGCAAAATGTGACACACGAATTTCTTCAACTTCCTGTTTCTTATAAGCTTGGGATTAAAGGGTTTTTATTGAAAATGCTTTTTAAATAAAAGCAATGTTAAATGTTGTTGTTGATATTCCGCAAAACAGCTACGCTTTTCTAGGGTGAGCGCCAAGACTCCTCGGCGCTTCGCTTCTGCGGGGTCTTGACTGTCTCGTTTTCCCTCAGGAGTCTACGCTATTTTGCTCCATATATCACTAAAAATTAAGCGATATACTATTACTGTTCTAATTGATGATTGTAGTGGAARGCGTCCGTCTGTTTCTGCATCGCTACGCTAGCTTCGAAACATGAAAGTGCGTTGGAACGGAAATCAACAATATAGTTTAACAGATTCTAAATAAAAGCATAAGGCATTCTTATCAGTGGTGGTGAAACTCATGTTGAACAATAAATTGTCTAAAGAAGAACTGGCCTATTGGGGAAATTGGCAAAAACAGCGTGATCCACAAGCGGGTGAATATTTAGTCGAGCGCTATCTACCGTTGGTTGATTACATCGTTCAACGATTTAAGATCAGTTTGCCTAAAACAGTCGATAAGGACGACATTCGTAGTTTCGCATATGAGGGACTGCTTGATGCATTTGATAAATTCAATATGGATAGAGATATGAAGTTTGAAACATATGCGTCATGGCGAATCAAAGGAGCGGTCATTGATGGACTGAGGCATAGCGATTGGTTACCACGTTCCGTAAGGGATAAAGTGAAGAAAATCGAAAATGCCTACGCAATTCTCGAGCAGCAGAAAAATGATTCTGTTACAGATGAGGAAGTCAGTGATTATTTAGGGATTACAAAAGCAGAACTGAACAAAACGGTTTCAGAAGCGGCACTGTCTACCATGATATCAATCGATGAGACTGTCTACGATGAGGATAATCAGGTCGGAAAATATTCAATGATTGAAAACGATCAAGCGGAATCGCCGGAACGCCATTTAACAGCACAGATGATTAAAGAATCATTGTCACATGCGATTGGACGCTTGCCAGAAAAAGAAAAGCTTGTCATCTCACTCTGCTATTTCGAGGAACTGAAATTAACGGAAATTGCGGAAGTGCTCAGTGTAAGTGTATCTCGAGTTTCCCAAATGCACTCTAAAGCAATACTTCGTTTAAGGTCAGCGACACTGGCAATACACGAAAACTATTGATTTCAAAAAGGATAGAAGGATAAGGTGATACCCTTGGACTGGTTTCTGATCGCAATGATTATTTTAGTTATATTGGTGAATATCAGGTCATTTCTTGTATTAGCCGAATTGAAACAAAAAAGGGCTCAAATGAAAGAAGATATAGACGCCATTCACGGAAGCATGGAAGAATTCGTGACGAGTGTGGAAAAAGAAAATGATGAACTTTATGAGAAAATGATCGACTATATTCGAGTGAAAGATAGTAAACTCGATGAGAGAATCCGAATGTTGGAAGAAAAACTCAACACCGTAACGACGGATAGCTCCGCTAAGACGTTTCCTTTGGGGGAGCAAGACGATGTAAAGCAGGCGTACACCGAAGCGTCTGCAGTCAATGATCAGGAAAATGATAAAATGTTGAAATTGTATAAACAAGGTTTTTCTGAAAAGCAAATTGCCAAAGTATTGCAGATTGATCTGGGAGAAGTGGAGCTTGTCCTGAATATGTTCAAGAAAAAGCAAAGTTATCAAAAGTAGAATGAGGTGTTTCATTTGCGTATTGGAATGCAAACGAACTTTTCAAACGACAGGATTTCAAAAAATGCAGTGGAAAGTAAGACATCCGATTCTTTTGCCAACATGATGAGAAAATCACAGACTAAATTGCACCTGGATTCTTTAAATCAATTAATGTCTCGTGTGGATTCACAAGGGCAGAGGCTGGCTAAGCAAAGAACCCTTGAAAACCTCTTGGATTATAAAAACTTAGTAAAGCAGTTCATCGGGGAATCCTTAAGTTTAGGGTTGCAATTGTCCGAAAAACAAAGCTTCAATCAAAGTGGTGGAATGAAAACGCATCAATTAGTGGAAGTGATTGATCAGAAACTCATTGAAGTCCAGGATGAAGTATTAAATGATGAAAATGAAGGTCTTAATACGCTTCGTTTGGTCGGTGAAATCAAAGGGTTGCTCGTTAATTTATATATGTGATAGAAGTTATTATTAACTGGAGGGAAACGAAATGAGCGAGAATCGTCGCGAGTTTTTTCGAGTGGTATTTCATCAATCAATCAATGGAGAAATTTCATTGGATGGAGCAATCTTCTTCATGCCGGTAGAGATTGAAAATGTAAGTGTGAGAGGCTTGAAATTCATCTCATCTATGGATATTCCATTGGAGAGACCAGTAACATGTCGTTTTGAAATTTTAGGTAGTCCTTTTTTATTGGAAGGATCTATTATTCGTAAGTCCATAAGATTGCATGATATTGAATACGGTGTTGGATTTGAAGTGAACCAAGATACTTCTTCTGAGTTATTTAAGCAATTGAACTATTATCAAATTCGTCAGCGTAAAGGAAATCCAATGGAAATGGATTGAATCATTTCCCGATTTTGCTTGAAGACCCGATCAGGAATACAACTGACCGGGTTTTTATATTTGTGGGATGCGTTGTATACTTGTGAAGGAAAACTTATCGTGAAAAAATAGATTGAGACGAACCTTTGTCTATGGAATTAAAATAATGCTTGGAGGAAATAAATTTATGTCAGTTTTACCAAATTGCCCGAAATGCCATTCAGCTTATACTTATGAGGATGGGAATATGTTGGTTTGTCCGGAATGTGCACATGAGTGGACGTTGGAATCAAAGAATGAAGATAGTAATGAAGATAAAGTAGTTAGAGATGCAAATGGAAATGTATTGAATGATGGTGATTCCGTAACCGTCATCAAAGWCCTGAAAGTAAAAGGAAGTTCATCTGTCCTGAAAATAGGAACAAAAGTGAAAAGTATCCGTCTGGTTGATGGTGATCATGATATCGATTGCAAAATTGATGGTTTTGGAGCTATGAAGTTGAAATCTGAGTTTGTTAAGAAGAACTAAATACAGCTTTGTTCAATGAAAAACCGCTTACTCCATTTAGGAGTAAGCGGTTTCAGCTTGCTTATCTTTTGCACTCTATCGAAAAATATTATGGTCGGCTATTTCTTTCGCTTTCCGCGGACGAAACGCTAGCCTCCTCGGCTCAGCTGTCTATGACAGCTGAGCCTGTGGGGTCTAGCTTATTTCGTTTTTCCGCAGGAGTCTTCAGAAATAGCCGACCATCTTACTAATGAAATAATATGAAGAGATACGCAAATAGAAGCGAAATCCGTTGATTGGAGTGGAGGCGGCGACTTCAGCGGGAACAGCACGAGCTGAAGGCCCCGAAGGAACGTAGTGACGAGGAGACTAAAGCCGTGCCCGCGAAACGCGTCCGCCGCAAAGGAAATCAACATTTTCTTGCATACGCTCTTTTTCATTATAAAGATTGGATCATCTTCCCTTTTTTCACTGCCTTTGGGTTAAAACCTTCAACACCTGAATCTAACAAGTCAAAGAAGTGCCATGGTGAGCTATAATCATCTCCAGGTCCGAATGCATCGTTTGAGACCAAATAAATGACGCCATCTGCTTCATTTTTAAAGGTCGAAACTCCAGGATATTGGTAATTGTCTCTTTCAAATCCCATATCCTTTTTGAAACTACTTTTTATCGTCGAAACCATCGGAAATGGCCAATTTCGTTCTTTAGCGAACGATTGTTGAACTTCCGGAGAATCTGGCGTAGCTAAAACAAATGGTGCTTTAAGTACAAGATAATCGTACACTCCGACAAAACCATCCGCCCACATCGTGCAGTATGAACAGGATTCCCCCATATTTTGAACAACAATCAATTCATTGCGATCTCCAAAAAGTTCAAGTAAAGAAATGGACTGACTGACCGTCACTTTTTATAAACTCGTAGTTCTTCACAGGAATGTACGGAGCAGCTTTTTTTAATTTCTTCAAATGTTGCTTTTTATCCATGATTTCTTTCTCAAGTTCTTCAATCTCCGCATTGATTTTCAACATCCCTAGCACCCTTTCTGGTTGGCAAGTAATTGATGTATTCTCCATAAAGGAAAAAATCTCCYTTACTTTACAAAAAATAGTTAATGGATGTGAGAAAATAAGGATTATAGATTTGTTGTATATAGTGTGAAACATTTTTGGCGAGTGAGGATTTTTAAAGACATGCAACCATTGAACCGAATTATTTATCTAATCTTTTGAAACAGAAACAAGGGAATCTAACTTAGTCCCGACAACAGGGAGGTGTATGGATGGTGAATATGAAAGCTTTGGTGAAGAAAGCGAAGAGCGGGGACGGTGAAGCATTTGTCCAATTAATAAAGCAATATGAAAATGTTCTTTATAGAGTAGCCAGTAAATATCTGAATCACGATGAAGATGTGGCTGATGCCATGCAAGAAACCATCATGACAGCGTTTGAAAAACTGCCGACGTTAAAAAAACCGGAATATTTTAATACGTGGATATGCAAGATCTTAATCAATAACTGCAATAGCCTATTGAAGAAAAATAACAGGACCGTCCAACTGGTCGATATGGAAAGAATTCGAGAAAAAGATAATCCTGCATTATTGAAAATGGAGCTGGAAGAGGAACTGTCTTCCTTGAATGCAGATTACAGAACGGCCATTGAGCTGTATTACATCGTCGGGATGAATATCAAGGAAATTGGCGAGTTGCTAAAGGAACCTGAAGGAACAATCAAGTCACGACTTTCGAGAGCGAAAGCCATACTACGAATCAATCATGATAAACAAAAAGGAGTGATTGGCTATGAGCAACGAGTTTAATGACGAGTTCGTCAAAGAAATTCCGGACCATGTGAGGCAAAGGCTGGATCAAACATACGAGAAGATTCGCTTCCAATCTAAAAAGAAAAAGAAACATATCATTTGGACGAGAATGGCTACAGCTGCCTGCTGTCTACTAATTGTCGCGATAGCCTCGACAAGTGAACCTGTCAAAGCAGCGATTTCTGGTATCTTCAAGTTCAACGACTCAGGAATTGAACAAGCGGTGAATGCCGGGTTTGCAGAAGAAACCGATCAATCGGCAACGAATGAGAACGTGCGGATTACACTCGACAGTTACTTCTCTGATTACAATAAAATTGGATTCAGCTTTCAGTTGTTGTTCGAGGATCCTACATTGTTAAGTGGAAAGGTAGAATGGATATCCCTAGATGTGCGGTTGAAGAATGGTGACGGGGAATATATTGTGGAATTTATTCCAGATACAAAGCCTCTATACGGTAAAAGCGATTATTTAGTTGGCGCGCATGTTATGAACCCGATTATTGAACAGAAAACTGGTATAGCCCAATTTGACACGGTATTTGATTCCACGGAAGGTAATTTTCCGGCATTGTCAAATGCTGTAATAGATGTGGAAAGTATAAATGTACAATATGCAAATGGAGAATTTAAAAAAATTGATGGTGAGTGGAATTTGCCATTGAATAAGGCTGCAAAACCATTTGAAGTCGTGGAATACGTGGCACGCGAGTCTGACAAGATTAAGATAGTAAAAGCGAATGGCAATCCAACATCCCTTTCTCTGACCATTTCTATAGATGGAGAACCAACGGAAACCCCATTCGCTATTATGAAAGTGGTGGATGAACAAGGAATAGAATATGAGGCGGGTAGTACTAACATGACGGTCAAGAAAGGGTACACCCTCATCTCAACCACGTTTCCAATCTCATCTTTCGTTCATGCGGAAAAACTGCAATTAATCGTGGGGAACGAAGAAGTGGAACTAACCAAAACCAATGATTGATGAAGAGTGAATGAAACCCTAAATCCAAGTTGTTTTGGATTTAGGGTTCTTTTTGATTCAGCAATACTACAGGCTTACATTTCAGTTCATAAATACGTGCCATAACCCATATAACCATAGAGACAAGGATCGTGAGGGTGATTTGGTTGGCTTCAATTTGGGCGATGGGCACAATATTTACGGCGTTCGGTTTTGGTCTAGGGGGAATCATTGCTTGGGGGATTAGGGGACTCAAGAAG
>NZ_JBFUJC010000173.1:0-6404 GCF_056401595.1 Paenisporosarcina sp. P4_E4_2
GTCTTCACTGCTATAGGTCATGTCATTGGTGCCAATTTACCCGAGTTCCTTCAAGCAGCAATGTCGATTGCTTTATACGCAATGTTTGTCGGACTGCTCGTTCCATCCATGAAAGGTAACCGTAAAGTGATCCTGCTGGCTTTCTTCGGTGCTGTGATTCACAGTGCTTTGTATTGGAGCGGCCTCTTTTCAACAGGATGGTCCATTTTAGTAGCGACGCTCGGTTCAGCCATTTTGGTTGAAATGCTGTATGCGAAGAAAGGAAGTGCAAGTTAATGGAAAAATCGTACTGGTGGATGTTACTTGGAATGGCTGTGGTCACCTATATACCACGCGCATTTCCACTAACATTTCTGGAAGGCCGAGAATTGCCTCCCATTGTCAGCGGAATACTGCGTAATATTCCTTACGCTGTTTTGGGCGCACTGATCTTTCCCGCTATGCTGTTTGTACAGGAAGGAAATATGTTATTCGGGCTTATTGGTGCACTTGCCGCTTTTACACTAGCATTTGCTGGAGCGAATGTAATTATCGTTGTCATGGGGTCCATTGCTGTTCTGGCGATATATGGTTTGATAGGTTGATGTAATATACTTGGATTATATGACAAAAAACGAATAGCATCATAGCTATTCGCTTTTTATTATACTTCAATTCATTATATGTTCGGCTAGAGCAAATGTAAGATAAACTAGGCAGTCCCTTAACAAATCCCCTTTTTAAGCTTTTACAAGTTCCAGAACTCGATCCGGATCGAATCCCAAAACCCATTGACCGTTAATATTTGTTTGTGGAACTCCCATTTGCCCAGTTGTTTCCACTAATTTTTGTGCTGCTATAGGATTTGCTTGAACATTCACTTCCGTGAACTCCATTTCATTTTGTTTCAGGAAACTTTTCATCATGTCGCAATATGGACRTGTGTTGGTTGAATAAACAGTAATTTGTGGTTTCATTTTGTATACCTCCGATATTATGCTTTTTTATAAGCAACATAATTGCCAGTTAAATGTTTAATATTTTCGCTTGTCTTGCTAATTTATCATAAAAAATGAGATTGAAAATACATTTAATTTCCCTCCAGTTTTTATGAAAATCCACATTTTATTTACAATATACTACTAGGGGTCTACAAGTTCAAATAATTAGTATTCACAATGTTTCCCACAAAAAAAACGTCTCTACACATAAGTGTAAAGACGTTTTGTTAATCATCCTGTCTTTTTCCTCGTTCCATCATACGTGTCGCGTACCAAAATCCGATTGTCAATGATAATGCATCAACAATAAATAACAGCCATGTATGCGTATACCCGACATAGACGGAGGCGGTTATAAGAGCTACGGTTAAAATTAAAGCAACGATATGTGAAAATGTGATTCTTGTAAACAGTACGACGAGCAGTCCTGGTAAAAATAATGCAAATAGTATTTTTGTAAACATTGATTCCATTATTGCTCTCCTATCTTACAACCAATAAACCGAGTCGATGATGATCGTGACGATAAATAACATGTTGTCTTAATCTGACTTCACCTTGATGATCCAATACTTCAAGTCGGCAATGTGCAGCATTTATTTGAATCGCTTCATATAATTCCCGTTCATTCGTGACCGTCTGCCCGTTAACCCTGCGGATACATTCACCAATGACAAGTCCCATCTTATCCGCTGGAGATTCCGGTAATACGCCTGCAATCATCACGCCTGAATCTTGTGGAGAAACGGCGTAATTGCCTTGTCTTTCCTTTATCGCAAAATACATCCATACCCCTATTCTTGCAAAAGCACCTAGAGCTAAACTAATAGCTGCGACAACTGGTAGCCAATAAGCGATGAGTGATAAACCTATTGTGGCCATCCCAACAGTGATGACGGCTTTACCTAACTTCGGATATAAATTCACAGGGAGTGTCCTGCGTGCTTTTTGCTGGAACCCGATTACAATTGGAAATAACACAAAAGCAAACGTTTCATTTCCAAATGTAAATTGTGGCCAATAAGTCATGAAATCCGGTACTACACTTCCAGGTACAATGCCCAATACAGGCAACATCCACAATCGTTTTGATAAATAACTGGCAGATGTCAAACCACGTGCCGATTTTTCCAATATAGGAGATGCCGATTCAGCACCTGTTTTTCGGATTAGCAACCCCTCTGCAATTACCGCTGCCCCCATTAACAGACTGACAGGCAAAGACAGTTCAATCCAATTGCGATCCCCGACCCATTCGAAATTCAAAATTGAAAAACTAGTATTCATTTTATAGCCAATCCACAATGCGGAAGTTGCAAGCGCTGCAGAAATGACGGGTGATCCAATCTGATACATAAAAAGTACGACAATAATCGCACTGATCAAACTGAACGTTACCACCCAATCTGTCGTAAGCGTCAGACCAATACCTGTACTGAGTAAGGATAAAATCAGTGCATACATCCATATATCCGTGAACATTCTCTTAACCTCTGTCCAACCCCAAAGAATCCGTGTACGAAATGAACGTCGTTCCCTCTTTACGCGTACGTATCCTAGAAGCACCGCAAAACAGATTGCTACATAAAATAATGGATTAATAAATAATTTTCCAATCCCCTTAATCAATTCTAGTCCAATTTCTTGCCACATTTACGAATCACCACCCAATCAACGGTTCGTGCATTTCTTTCCATTGTAACAAACCGTTGATGGAATGCGTATAGGTTTTTTCTACTTTTGAATAGAGTGGAATAAATAGCCTAGAGACATCTGAAGCTGATTATCATGTTTCTTGCTTGATTTATAGGTCATGATGGTCTCTCTGACTTCTTTATAAAAAACGATATCCATTTTCGCTTCTGCCTTAAGTTTCTTTTGTTCCTTGAAAGATTTCACGGCTCTTGCTGTATCTTCATCGAAATAGCCATCGACTCTTGTTACAGGGAATCCTAATGCCTTCAATACCTTTTGCCCATACTGTACATCTACATTAAAATCTCCTACTTGATAAGTTCCACTAATCGGAAGGGGTTCGAGCTGGTAAAGTTCGCTTGCTTTCACTTCAAAATCCGCCTTAATCCCAGTTCCATGAATCCACTGCTGTTTAGGTGTTAACCATTTGTGCGAAGATAACTTCATTTCTCCCCCATTTGTTAACTCCCATGTTTCTTGCACGGTGCCTTTTCCAAAACTCTTGGAACCGGCGATTAGTGCCCGTTGGTTGGATTTTAAAGCACCACTCAACACTTCACTTGCAGAGGCGCTACCCTCGTTCTGCAATAATACAATCGGAATCTTTTTCATAACTTTTGTATAGTCATCTTCATTTGTTGATTTTACGGCCAATGGCTCGAGTGCTCCTTTTGAATCTTGCATGTAAGCAAAGATTTGCCCGCTTTTCAACATGGTGCCAATTACTTGTTCTACACTATGTAAATATCCTCCGGGATTACCACGCACGTCTATCAATAATCCATCAATCCCCTGTGTTACGAGTGTGCGGGTTTGCGTTTCCCATTCTTCTGCTGTTTTTTCACCAAACATAGAGATGCTTACATAGCCAATCGAAGAACTATCTTGTTCAATTATCTCACTAGTCACCGTTTGTATCTGAAGTGCGGTTCTAGTCATCTTTAATTCTACGTGTCGATCTTCCGTTTCTCTGAAGACCGTTAATGAGACATTGGTTCCTTTTTTTCCTTTTATGGCCGACAGCAAATCAGATAAGCTTTTTCCCTCTACTCGCTTCCCATCTACTCTTACAATTTCGTCATACGGTTTAACTCCTGCTTTTTCAGCAGGTGATTCTTTCATCGGTGTCACAACTATAAATCGACCTTTATTTTCTACAATCTCCAGCCCTATTCCCACGCGTTCGTCCGATAAGGATTCACGGTGAGCCTTTGCTTCCTCTTTGGTCATGTATTTGCTATAAGGATCTCCAAGTGTATCTGCCATTCCCCGTAAAGCACCTTCAATCAATTGTTTCCCCTCGACGGGATGAACAGAACTTGCCAAGATACGTTCATAAGCCTGATCTATCGGTGACAGTTGGCTGATTGGTACACTTGCCACCTTGTCCTTTTTAAAAGGCGCCCAAAAAATGAGGAATAGAAGAATCAAAATCACTAAAAAACCAAACAAAAAAACCCTGCTTCGTCTCAAAAAATCGCCCCCTACTTTCTTCGTTTCAGTGTATGAACGAATAGGTGACGATAGGACAAGAATAAGCCAGATTTATTTTTATTGGCTATGTTATTTTTCAATGTTGATTTTAAGAAAGAAGGAATCTGTGCCTTTCCACGGAAGAACTGGCAAGCCTCCTCGGGCCAACAGGATGTTGGTCACGAAGGCGTTGACACAAAATTGTATTTTGCGACGAGTAACCGCAGGAGCAGCCTTATTCTTTGCGACGAGTAACCGCAGGAGCAGCCTTATTCTTTGCGACGAGTAACCGCAGGAGCAGCCTTATTCTTTGCGACGAGTAACCGCAGGAGCAGTACTTTTGAAAAATGAGACCCACAAGTATGTTTTTCATACTTGTGGGTCTCATGGCGGAACGTGCGGCAAGCGCAAATGTACGATAAACATCCATACCTATTAACAGAGCATTTTTATTCTAAATTAGACACAAAATCTTTAATCATTTGGTCATCCATCGGTCCTACAATCTTGTTCTGAATGCGGCCTTTAGTATCAATCATATATGAAGTAGGTATAGTGATGGCTTCAAAGGTTTGACCAACGGCACCTTCAGTATCCATAGGAATCGGAAAAGTCAGCCCGTAGTCCCGTACAAAATCGTTCACTTTCTCTTCACTGTCTCCGCTTGTTAGATTGACAGCTAATATTTCCACATTTTCTTCTTCTGCGAAATCTTCATAGTAATTTTGCATATGAGGCATTTCTGCCTTACAAGGAGGACACCACGTCGCCCAGAAATTAACGATTACTTTTTTCCCTTGATAGTCAGAGAGCTTCACTTTTTTCCCATCAAGTGTTGTTAATTCAAAATCTGGTGCTGTATCGCCTTTATTCAATCCTTCGGATGCAGCAACACCTGTCATTTCGATACCTAATTGTTCATTTTCAAAGGACTTTGCCTCATCGATGTTATTTTTCACCATCGTCGCGATGACAATCGTTATAAGAACAGCAAGTATCACGAGTCCAAATACTTTTTTGGTCATTTGTTCTCCTCCATTTGTTGTTTATTCAAAAATATAGAAACGGTAAAACCGCAAATCACGAATAGTACCGTGACCATCAGCGGACTTTGGAACACACCTTCAGGCTGTAAAACGGCCGCAAGGATATGTGTAAATAAAAAGAGAGTAAGCAATTGTAATCTCCAAACATTTGATGCAAATGCTTTCTTCCAGGTTAAGGTAGTCATTCCAGTAAAAATAAAAATTGTCATCAGTTTCTGCCAAATTTCCGCTTCATTCATAACAACCATAAGGAATTGATACAAAGATTGCAACAAAACGAACCCAATAAGCATCGCGCCAAACTCGCGTTCAGGCAAACCTCTGCTTCTTATTTGCCATACTAAACGACTAAGTGCTATAACCAATGCAATGTAGAAGCCGGTTTCACCCCCATTGAAATAAAGAATCCCAAGTGGGTATTTAACAATCATATCAAAATCAGTAAACACTACACTAAATTTCCATACAATTAAAAAGAGTATTGCTGCATCCGAAAACCAATCTACTGTATCTTTCCCAAATTTCATCCTTAATACGATTCCCGTAATAAATAACGCCAAAAGTATTGCTATCCACGATGAAGGAATTGTTAGAGACTTGATAATAAACCAATCCGTTACCGGCAACACTTTTCAACTCCTCAAGACATTCCAAATATACCCTATATCGTATATCAAACTACTTAATATGTGGAGAAATATGCTTGTGAACGTCAATAAAAAAGCTCACACTCAGTTTACCTGAGAGTGAGCTCAATTGACTTACTTTAGAATGATACATAACGAATCGGATTGACCGCATTTGAACGTTCACTATTCCAAGGTCCTTCATGAACTTCAAAATGTAAATGAGGTCCAGTCGAACGACCAGTATTTCCCATTCTACCTATCATTTGTCCTTTAGAGACTGATTGACCTGAACTTACATTGTATCCACTTAAATGCGCGTAGACAGTCGTGAAAATTTGACCATTAATAGAATGTGTAACCATAATTACATTTCCGTATGTTCCCATTGGCCCTGCATGGGAAACAATGCCATCCGCTGCTGAGACAATCGGTGTACCGATGCTGTTTGCAATGTCACTGCCGTAATGGAATTCCGCGCCTGATCCGATATTACGACCACCGAAAGTGGAAGAGAAACGTCCTGCAGCAGGGCGTGTCCAATCACCAGAAGATACTACTGGTGGAGGTGTTCCATTTGAATT
>NZ_JBFUJC010000174.1:0-6389 GCF_056401595.1 Paenisporosarcina sp. P4_E4_2
CTGAAGACTCCTGCGGAAAAACGAAATAAGTTAGACCCCACAGGTTCAGCTGTCATAGACAGCTGAGCCGAGGAGGCTAGCGTTTCGTCCGCGGAAAGCGAAAGAAATAGCTGACCACAATCAATTTCGATAGAGTGCAAAAAATAAGAACTCAATTTTTATACTTTTATATTAATTATTATTCTTTTGTCAACAAGCTGAAAGCGCCTTTTCAGGCACTTCTTTATTATTTTGGTTTACTATACATTTTGACGAATGGTATCGAGTGTTGTTTTGTCAGCAGAACGGACTAATTTCACAATTAATTCTTTTGCCGCTGCATAATCGTCCGTGTGAATAATTGAACCCGATGTATGAATGTATCGTGAACAAATCCCCACAACTGCACTCGGTACGCCTTCATTTGACATGTGTACGCGTCCAGCATCAGTTCCACCTTGAGAAATGAAATATTGATATGGAATATTGTGTGTTTCAGCAGTATCCAATACAAATTCACGCATTCCACGATGTGTAATCATGGAGCGGTCAAAAATACGGAGCAACGTTCCTTTACCAAGTTGACCGAATTCTGATTTAGAACCAGACATATCATTTGCAGGACTCGCATCCAAAGCGAAGAACAAATCAGGTTTGATTAAGCTTGCAGCTGTTTGTGCTCCTCTTAAACCCACTTCTTCCATTACATTGGCACCTGAATAAAGTGTGTTTGGTAATTTTTCATCTTTCAATTCTTTTAACAATTCAATCGCAAGGCCACAACCATATCGGTTATCCCATGCTTTCGCTAATATTTTTTTATTATTTGCCATTGGCGTAAATGCACAGACCGGGACAATTTGCTGACCAGGTCGGATACCAATTTTTTTGGCATCTTCCAAATCATCCGCACCAATATCAATGAGCATATTTTTAATATCCATTGGCTTGTTGCGTACAGCATCACTTAATAAATGTGGGGGAATCGAACCGATGACTCCTACAACTGGTCCATTATCTGTAATAATTTCGACACGCTGCGCAAGTAAAACCTGGCTCCACCATCCACCTAATGGCTGGAATCGTAACATTCCGTTTTTTGTGATTTGCGTCACCATAAATCCGACTTCATCCATATGTCCCGCAACCATGATACGAGGACCTTGGTCATCCCCTTTTTTCAATCCAAAGATGCCACCTAAATGGTCTTGGACAATTTCATCAGAGTATTTTTCAAGTTCGCTTCTCATAAACTTTCTCATGGCATGTTCATTGCCTGGAGCTGCTGGAAGTTCAGTTAATGTTTTAAATAATTGAAGTGTTTCTGAGTTCAATGTCATATCCCCCTAAGTACTTACAGTCTTTCATATTGTAGTCGATTTATCAGAACATTTCCATCTTTTTTCTTTCGACAATCGAATTATTCGCATGAGTGATTTACACACTGTTTGGCGGACTCAATTATGATACACTGAAAAAAATGGTTTTATTAGGAGGTTATTTAATGAGAACGAGAGATTTACTTCTTGGATTTTCCACGGGTATCGCGGCAGGATTTTTAATTCGCGAAGCTGCCCATCGAATTGACCCAACGAAACCGGCCGAACTTGTTTTGCATGGCATCAAACAATCATTTAAAGCTGAAGGACCCATTGATGGTTCATGGATTTATATGAAGACAGAACCTTTCMAACGTCAAGCGATCTCGACTGATGTTTACAGAGGTGGCATTTCACGCGTGCATGAAGGGGAAATCGAGCAATTCGAATTTTTCGCAGATGCACGTACAGGTACTGTCGTTGAATTAATCAAAATATAAGACAAAAGCGATCCCATTTTGCGGGATCGCTTTTTTTATAATAAAAATTGCAAGGAGTTTAATATGGAGAGTCTTTTTATCAATCTTCTTTCTCTACTTCTTCATACAAATCGTGGTCGCCAATATAAATAGGGCCGTTTGCATAATCGATTCTGATTGGCCATTCATACGGAATGGATAAGCGGCTGCAAACACCTCTCCAAAATTTACTCGAATCGGTTTCAAATTCATGAAAATCTTTTAATAGTTCTTTATAAGACGAACCGTCAAATTGTATATTCATATCCTGTAGCCTCATGAGAGCCAGATGTCTAACTTCAAGCCCTGCTGCCTTTTCCATTTCTTCGTCAGTTGCTTCTCCGAGAATGGTTCCTGGCGGTGGTAAGATAGCGTAGATATTATCCACTTCTTCTTCCATTTCTTGTGTTTGAATTATTTTATTGCGGATTCGATTAAGCATAATATCAACTCCTATTAGTTTTACTGCTATTATACAAATACTCTTTTAAACTACACAATCATACAATATAGCTAGATGAAGAAGGGAAAAGTACCATTCCTCTTGTTCAAGTTATTATGTCCACCACTTTAAATCAATAAAACTTCTATGTAAATTAAGCATATACCATCAAAATGAATAGATACTTGGTTAACCACCATGGCATGATACTTAAAAAAAATGCTATCAATAATCCAATAATTGTTGCTATCAATGAATCGGAAGTTGCAGTGGAAGATGTATTCTCTCCAAATCTCTAATGTTTTTCTTTATTGTGAAATAAACTGCCTATAACAGTAGTTATTCCTATTAAAGTTATTATTATTTTAAAATCATGAAAATCTCCTCGATTAAAATCACATTCTACTGCAAATTATTTTCTAAAACATATCCATTTTTCCAAGTACCAATTAATAAGTATTGATTATCATCACTAAATTCCGCAAAACAAGCATACTGTATAGTTTCAGTCATTAAGACTTCTAAGTCTTCGTAACGTAAAATTAGAATCATTTCATCATAAGTAACTACAATATATTTACCAGTAGAAGACTGATGAAAATAAGTGACATACATACCGGGTCTTCTTCCCTTTATTTCAGTGTATAAAGTCTTTTCCCTCAATACTTTTTTAAAGGTTGAATCCACAACAATAAGTTTATAATTCTCTTGCATTACTATATATACATCATGGATTGGATCATAGATAACGTACTTCCAATATAATCTATTGGGATGACTTAATAGAGAAATCTCATGAGTTGACTCTTTAATTTTTAATAATTTATATTCACGTATGTCCTCAGCTTTATTATCATATTCGAGGGTAAATAGATGATAATCTTCAGATGGAATATACTGATGGTATGTAAATCTAGTAATAGAGTCTTCGTAGGTAGTAATTACTTTGGAATCAGCATTATCCAAGTTAATTGAAGCAAGTTGGTTCCCGTTTTTAGTCTTAACCATATCTATAATTTTGAAGGGGTCTTTAGTTATTGCAAATCTCCCCTCTGTCATTTTCAATGATTTATTTGATTGGATGTTTTTGACTAACTGAAACGTAGTCGTATCATAAACACAAAGAGTACCGAGAGCGTTTTTGATGTATAAATAATCATTATTTCTTGAAAACACTAAATCACCAGGATGTTTTGGTTTGGTTAGTTCAGCAACCTTTTCCCATGATTTAGTATCAAATACTATCGTCTTACCTCCCATCGTATGACATAATAATCCTTGATCATTGGACATTTTTATTTCGAATGATGTTTTAAGTTTTTTGATGATATTCATTTGAAACATGGTCATTCCCCTTTAACACTGCAAGTCTTAAACTGTTTTAGACAATTATTCCACACTATCCTTGAACTACTCAATAAGTCAAAATCCCCTCCGATATCATTCTAGCGAAAGAATTCCTTGCATTGACAAGGGGGAGATGTGACGATCCCACATCTCCCCCCTTGTTCATTTAATAGGCAATGGTACAGCCTCTGAAGTTATCCGAAAACCCAAGAATAAAAGCATTTATAAAAGTTCAGAAATTAAAAGGTATTAATTATTTGTCCGTTCTAATTTCTCGATGATTTCTTTTCCTGTTTTATCCCACTTGATCAATCTGTAGTAAGCATCATGATAGAAGATAAATGAATGACCGTTTGCTAACGCTTCTTTCATTATTTTTTCTTTGGCAAAAACGGAAGTCATTGGGTAGTCGTCAAAAGCCAGTACCCACAGTGGATTTTGATGAGCATGTGTTGGCATGATATCCGCCATGTGGATGATCGTTTCGCCATTTTGTTCGAGCTTGATGATGCTATGCCCTTCACTGTGTCCCCCTGTATGAACCATTCGGACTCCTGGAAGTACTTCAAGCTCTCCTTCGAATGTTTCAACCTGGCCTTGGATTGCTTCCCAATTTTCTTTCCAATATGTATTCCTTGAACGGATGTTTGGGTTACGCACTTCGTTCCATTCAATAGCAGATAAGTGAATTTTCGCATTCGGGAAAGTAGAAACAAGTTGATCATTTTCTCTTCTTGTCAGACCAGAAGCATGATCGGCATGCATATGTGTCATGAGAACGTAATGAATATCATCAGTTAAGAGCCCTAACATAGCCAATGAATCCTCGAGTTGTGACTGTGCTTTTACCCCATTATTGCGTAATTGTCGCTCGTCCATTTTATTGAACCCAACACCGGTATCAATCAATAAGTTTTTCCCATCTACTTGAATCAGAATTGGGTCTGTACTCATGGCAATTTGGTTTGATTCGTTGGCAGGGTATTTTTTTGACCATACCATTTTTGGTACCACCCCAAACATGGAACCCCCATCTAAGTTTGTCAAGCCTCCGTTTAACCATGATAAAGTCATTTTGTGAAATATATATTGATCCATATGGAACCCTCCTTTGTACTGTTTTCAGTGTATCAAAAAACGCCACGACAATCTCTTGATTGCGTGGCGAGTATGTTATAACTTTAATCAGCCTTCTTCGTGATAAATTGAGTTTCTAGGCGATAGATGGGTTGTCCTTTTGCAGAAAACTTTTCTTCGTATTCCGTCATGATATTGTCTTCTGGCATGTTTGCATGTAAATCCAGTGAAACATATTTCAACAACATGCCATATGCTGACATGCTCATTAACGAGAATTCAAAAAGTCCACGATTATCGGTTTTAAAATGAACTTCACCATTATCAATCAGAATTGACTCGTATAACTTCAAGAAGTCTTCGTGAGATAATCTTCTTTTCTCGTGTCTAACTTTTGGCCAAGGATCCGAGAAGTTTAAATAAACGCGACTAACATCATTTTTTTCAAAGAATTCCGCCAAGTGTGCCCCATTCACTTTTAACAGTTTCAAGTTTGGCAATGTTCCCGCTTCCAGCGCATTTTCTAAAGCAGATACAATCACACTGTCATATAATTCGATGCCCATATAATTAATATGTGGATTGGCTTTCGCCATACCTGTCACAAATTGACCTTTTCCAGTGCCTACTTCAATATGCAATGGATTGTCATTTTGAAAGACTTCTTTCCATTTGCCTTTATGGTCTTCCGGAGTTGGTATCACGATATGTGGGTGTGCAGCGATAAAATCTTCTGCCCACGGTTTATTGCGTAATCTCATAATCTATTCCTACTTTCATACGTGCTTTTCGACTATACATTATCATCCAAGTTCCCGCTATCGTCAAGTTCATGTCAATTTCGTTATTTTCCACTGCTTAGGAAGAACTGTAAATTTGTCCGCTACTTGTGGCACCGTCTTGCTCGCAAACTCCCCATCTGTGTGTCGATACATATAATCATTAGTTGTTAAAGCAAACGATTTAGCTGACATTTGATGTACTTCTTTAAACGATGTATGCTTCCCAAAATATACAGAGACAAAAACGAGCAACAGTTTAATACGTGACAAATGATGAACAATCGTTAATTCAATTTGACCATCAGCTGGATTGGATTGGGGAGAGATTTTCATGCCTCCGCCATAGTAGGGCTGGTTACTTACAGTCACAAACCATACTTTTTTGAATGATCGACTGTAACTAGGAGTTTCTACGGTTAAATCGAAGTGTTGAAATGTCACCAATGTCTTAATGAGAAAGAATGTATAAGCAAGTTTGCCAAGACTGAATTTATTCAATATTTTTTTCACTGGTGATTTGTTTACTTGGTATGCAATGTAAGCGTCAAAACCAATGCCTGCATTGTTAACAAAATAGTAACTTCTATTCTGATGATGCATTACACCGATGTCCATTTCAGTTGCCAAACCTTGTGACTGCACATATTGATTGACTTCGTGCGCGTTTTGAAAGGACAGAAATCCGCGTCCAAAATCATTGCCTGATCCGGCGCCGATGACTCCTGCGATACAATTCGAACAATCGAGAATCCCTTCAATTACTTCATGGGCAGTACCGTCTCCTCCAAATGCAATAATCAGTTGGGGCTCACCCGTTTCAGCACATTTTCTCGCTAATGTAGTGGCGTGTTTTGGACTGGTTGTCATTTGGAGATCGTATGTGAAATTTAATTTATTCTTAAATTGCTCCCAGCGTTTCAACGAC
>NZ_JBFUJC010000175.1:0-6379 GCF_056401595.1 Paenisporosarcina sp. P4_E4_2
GAACGTTAATATCTCTGTTCCTRACACTTCTACTGCTTCCTTTTGAACATCAAAGTCTGGATATTTCCCTGTACCTAATAGTAATCTTGACATGAATTCATATGATCCAATTTTCAACATCGTCATCCGCCTCCTACAAAATGTACTAATTCAACTTTATCCCCATCACATAGTATGGTTTCTTGATGCGATCCTTTTTCCAATATCGTGTTATTCCATTCAACGATTACAACCTTCTTTTCTAATTCGAAATGCTGCAACAGGTTAGATATTGTTTCCACTGTATTTGGGACTTCGATTTTGTCTCCGTTAATCACTAATTTCATTCTTTCACCCCACCCTTAAACTAATTGCTTTACCAAACGATCTACCCGAAAAGGTGTCAAATTTACCGATGTGGACTTTCCTTCAACCAAGTCGGAGATAATCTCACCAGTTATTGGAGAAAGTAATATTCCATTTCTAAAATGTCCTGTTGCGATGAATAACCCTTTATATACAGGATGTTCCCCCAAGTACGGGTACCCGTCAGCGGTTTGTGGTCGAATTCCAGCCCAGGTCTGCTCCAATTCTGCCTCCAAAATGGACGGCATCAATTTTTTAGCATTTTCCATCAGAAAGGATATCCCCTCTATCGTAACTTTTGGGTTAAAAGTTCTTGGTTTAACGGTAGCACCAACGATTATTCTTCCACCTTTTTTGGGGACGAGGTAGCAATCATGCGAAAATATCGTACTAGTTAGCAATGGACGATGTGTTACGATAGAAAAACATTCACCTTTTACGGGATGGGTTTCTAACTGGATCCCTGTTTTTGAAAGTAACCTCTTACTCCAAGCACCACCTGCCACTATGACATTTTCACTGGTAAAATCACCTTCACTCGTCACAACGCCTGTAACTCTCTCTTTCGTGAACTGAAAGTCATAAACTTCCACGTATTCCTTTATTACCACACCAAGTACTGCTGCAGACTTTAATAACCCTAAAGTTAACTGGGGGGCTTCTACATGACCATCTTTATCAAGAAGCATTGCTCCAATAATATCTTGAGATAATGCAGGCTCTTTTTCTCTTACCTCTTCAGCTGTAAGCCAATCAGCTTGATCTCCACTTTGTCTCTGGATTGCAATGAATCTCTTATATTCCTGTTGTTCCTGTTCATTAATGGCAACCTTTAGCATGCCTTTATTTATGAGTTCAATATCTATTCCACTGGTCCCTTTTATTTCATCTGCTAGTCTTGTAAACATCGCTCTGCTTTTTCTAGCTAATTGAAAAAGTGATCCCACTCCATCCAATTCTGCTTGAGCGGCCAACATTCCAGCAGCGGCTCCAGATGATTTACTCGCAAGTCGATCTTTTTCTAACAAAAGTACCTTAATTCCTCTTTTGGCAAGATTATAAGCGATGGCTCCCCCGATAACTCCACCGCCCACCACGATTGCGTCATACTGATATCTCATCAAATCCCCCCTTTTTCCCTGGAAAATTATTAAGTCAATTGATAGACGTTAGCTTTTGATAATATTCCTTTGCTGCCTCTAACGGATTATCAGCTTCTAATATTCCTGACATCACAGCAATACCACTTGCCCCAGCTCCGATTACTTCCCTAACGTTTAGCGGTTTTATACCGCCTATTGCAAATACGGGAATAGTAACTGAATGAGAGACGGTGGCTAATTGCTCTAAACCCTTTGAAACTAATCCCGGCTTTGATTGTGTGGGGAAAACATGTCCGAAAATCACATAATCTGCACCTTGTTCTTGTGCAATTTGAGCCTCATCAATTGAATGWACCGAACAACCAACTCTTAAACTTGGAAACCGTATTTTCACAATATCAGCTGGTATAGAATGATAGGCGAGTTGAACTCCTCCAACCTTTGACACATAGGCCACATCTAGTCGATCGTTGATAATTATTTTAGATAATGGGACTTTATTGTCCTTTAATAAACTCACTAATCTGTAAATTTCTATGGCTGTTTTCGACTTCTCTCGGATATGGATGGCATCGATATATGGATGGATCGCCCCAGCTATTTCTGCTAATTGCTCTGGCTTCTGTCTTCCAGTTGATATGACATGTAGTTTTGCATGATCCATACTCTTTATCCCCTTTCGAAAAGCCTAAAGTTGATTGACTTATAAACTAATGTAAATTAAATTAGAAAAACACAGTTTGCACCCACAATGGTGCAGGCTGATGTCTTTTCTTATACTGATATCCAAAATATTTTAATAGCTATCAGTGCTAAAAAACACAGTTTGCACCTACAATGGGGCAAGCTGATGTCTTTTCTTATACTGACATCCGAAAACTTCCACTCTCTTATCAGTGTAGAAAAACCACACTTGCGCTTAGAGTGGTTTGTTGTGATATGCATAAAACATAACTAACATTTCCTCTTCCCTACGCCAGCTACAATTTACTACGTGAAACTTACTACTTCTTTTTGAGCTGGCCATTTTTCTAATGTATGGGCCATTTCCCAAAATGAATATTCGTATTGGCTACTAATGATAAAATGTTCTTTCATCCGTTCGCGGTCCTCAGCAGTTACTGTTTCAGCAAGCTTGTCTAGTCTATTAATTTGTTCCTCGACTTTCGCTCTAAACCATTCACCACCATATGCAGAAATCCATTCTTGGTAAATCGGTTCTTCAGGAGTACACGACTGAAGTCTCTCGCCTATTTCAAAATAAAGCCAATAACAAGGTAATATGGCTGCGATAATATCGCCTAAATGTCCGTGATATGCTGCACGATACAAATGGGATGTGTAAGCATACGCAGTAGGCGAAGGCTTGAAATTTGCTTGTTCTTCTTCTGTTATTCCTAGTCGACGCGAAAAATTCTTATGCAGCGATAATTCCGCTTCATAGGTGGCTTGTGCATGAGCTGCCATTTTACTCGTTGTTTCAAAATCATTAGCTCTTGCTGCACCCAAAGCTTGAACCTTTGCAAAGTGGGACAAGTAATATGCATCCTGCATAACGTAATAACGGAAACACTCTAAAGACAATGTCCCATCCCCAATTCCTGTAACGAACGGATGATGAAAGCTTGCTTCCCAAATGTGATCTGATTCTTCTCTTAAAAGCTTTGAAAATGTCATAAAACAACCTCCAAAAAAGTTTTTCTCAACTGAATCGAATCACTTCCGCCAAATTTAGGGCAAATAAAAAACCACTCTCTTAACAAACATAAGAAAGTGGTTGTATTGGAAAAATAGTAAAAAAACATACTGCTCCGCAACTCCACTTCCCTACGCTGGTATAAACCAGATCAGGTTCTAAGGGTCTTAAAGCATTACTTTAATCTCAACCTTTATTTAATGAATAAATGATTTCCATTTATCAATTGCAAGGTCCCCCTAGTGGAAGATGTTACTATTCAGTTGTACATGAACATCATAACACGAATTAATTACTTATCAATCCAAAGATAAATGTAATGCATTTTTCTGGTAAACATGATAGCCAGTTGTTGAGTATACATGCACAAGTCACCACAGTAACGATCCAGATAAATCCCTCTGTATCCCGAAAAGAAAAAGTATTCGACAGTCGTTTTACGATGTAATCTTCAGTTCATATTCCGTTCACTTAACACGAATATACTCTAGTTATCATAAAAAAACGGAGGCGTAAAAGATGAATATTGCATGGAAAGAAATTAGGAAGAGTAAAGCAAAATTTATCATTTTAGGATCAATTATATTTCTTGTTAGTTTTTTAACGTTTATCATTTCTGGATTATCGAATGGTTTATCTCAAGATAATGCGGCTTTAATAAAAGATCTGCCGAATGGTCAATTTTATATGAATGAAGAAGCAAATGAAACCTATAATCTTTCGAAAATAGATGAAAAATTACAAGACAAAGCAATAAATAACCAGAAGGATGCAGCGGCACTTTCAATTCAGATGGGCTTTGTGAACGATGCAGACGACAAACAACATAGCGTTGCCTTTGTTACTTCAACTGATTCGAAGTTAYTTGAAAAAGTTGGAGAAGGAGAAATCATATTAGATCGTTCATTAGAAGAAGACGGCATAAATGTCGGGGATACCATAACAAACAATCAGTTTAGCGGTGAGTTTAAAGTAAAAGGCTTTGTCGATCAAAAGAAATATAGCCACGCACCTGTTGCTTATATCAATATGGAAAACTACAAAGAAATCTACGGTGTGGAAGATATGCAATTGGTATTTGTACCTGGAAATGATAAGGAACAAGCAATTGACGGATTACAATCATTTTCAAATAAAGAATTTCTCAATACGATTCCAAGTTATAGCGCAGAACAGATGTCGCTCAATATGATTGTATGGTTTTTAGTCGTCATCAGCGGGATGTTGTTCGCGATATTCTTCTACATGATGAACGTTCAAAAAATTGGATTATACGGGATTTTGAAAGCGCTTGGGGTTAAAACAAGTCAATTATTTGGGATGATGTGGTCGCAGATGCTATTTATTACCGCAATTGCACTAACATTGTCAGTTGCATTGAGCCAAGCTTTCACAATGATTGCACCTGAAGGAATGCCTTTTAGTTTAACCATTCAAACAACGGTTCAATTATCACTCATATTCGTGTTCATCGGATTTATTGGCGCTACGCTATCGGGTATCCAAATTAAAAAAGTCGAGCCACTACAAGCGATTCAACAAGGAGAGGTTTAATATGACTGTATTCACAATTGATGATGTCAAAAAAACGTTTAAAAACGGGGAAGTAGAAGAGCAAGTATTAAAAGGAATCAATCTTTCTCTTCAACAAGGGGAAATAACAGCTTTAGTAGGAGCATCTGGTTCTGGGAAAAGTACGATACTTACAATAGCCGCCGGTCTTCAACGCGCAACGCATGGTCAGGTTCTATTCGATGGGAAAGATTTGTCTAAGATGAGTCAGGAGCAAATTCGAAAAATCCGGGCAAGTGAGTTCGGATTTGTCTTTCAATCCTCTCATCTTGTTCCTTTTCTCACTGTAGAAGAACAACTTATGCTGATGCTCGACGTTTCGGAAACAAAGATGAAAAAAAAGAAACAAAAAGAGGAAGTTGCACAAATACTTAAATTGGTTGATATGGAACACCGTAAGGATTCCTACCCTGCTTCATTGTCAGGTGGGGAAAAACAACGGGTGGCAATTGCACGCGCAATCATCCACAAACCTAAAATGCTTTTTGCGGATGAGCCCACTGCGAGTTTAGATTCGAAAAGATCGAAAGATGTGATGACGTTAATCAGAGAATTAACTAAAACGTTGAATATTACCACGTTAATGGTGACTCACGATGAAGAAATGCTTTCATATGCAGACCACATTATCTCAATGAAAGACGGCTTAATTCTTTGAAATCCACTTCTGCTTTTCAAGCTATGTTGAATCAATGAATCAATTAAAAGGAAAAAGGGTATCCCATAAGCACTCGGGATACCCTTTTTCCTTTTAGCAAACTATAATGAACAATATTGTTTTCAATGTAAAGACACCAAAGTAGAGATGACCAACACTGTCATTTTTTTATTCTATCAAAACCTTATCCTTCACGATTTGTACTAATTCTATAAACTCGCWAATTTCATAGGTTGGCTTAATTGCCGATACATTTTCTTTTCCATGTGGATTAAACCAGCAAGTATCGATTCCAAAATTGTTGCCACCTTGAATATCTGATGTAAGGGAATCCCCTACCATTAACACATTTCCTTTAGTAGAAATACCCAGTCTTTCAAAAGCATATTCGAAAATTTCCGCTTGTGGCTTTTGATAACCGGTTTCCTCAGAAGAAATGATGGCTTCAAAAGTATCCTTCATGCATGAAATTGCTATTCTTGCATTTTGAACTTCTTGAAACCCATTCGTTAATACTGCAAGCCTACAATTAGAAAGATTATTGAGCATTTCCTGGACACCATCGATCATATGTACTTCTTGCCCTAGGTTATCTAAATAGGATTGACCAAAGTCTTCCACGTTTAATGTCAGTTGATGCTGCTTAAATAAGCGCTTAAACCGTTCTACTTTAAGTTCAGAAAGTGAAATATGTCCTTTCTCCAAGTCAGACCATAGCCCTTTACTGATCACATTATAGCTAGCCCTGTAATCTGTTAAACCATTCGGCAAACCAAATGCTGTAAATGAATTATTAAAAGCATTTTTCTCCGTCTCACTAAAGTCTAATAGCGTGTCATCCAAATCAAATAATATTACATCATATTTCACGAGCTTCTCACCCTTTTTGTATTCGAATTTCACTACGACATGCATCATCGTACTTATAATAAGCATAACAAAATCAAATTTCTATTTCAAAGAAGTTCCATAATCAATAAATCACGCCACCCGTGAAGATAACCT
>NZ_JBFUJC010000176.1:0-6374 GCF_056401595.1 Paenisporosarcina sp. P4_E4_2
GTGAAGTGATCATGGGGAATGTTTTGCAAGCTGGGTTGGGACAGAACCCTGCTAGACAAGCATCGATTCTTGCAGGTCTTCATGAAACAATTCCTTCCATGACAATTAATAAAGTGTGTGGATCAGGATTGAAAGCGATTCATTTGGCAACACAGGCTATTATCGCAGGAGATGCGGACATTGTTGTGGCAGGTGGAATGGAAAACATGAGCCAAGCTCCGTATTTGTTGAAAAATGCGCGTGAAGGTTTCCGAATGGGCGACCAAAAAGTGGTGGATAGCATGATTTCTGACGGCTTATGGTGTGCTTTCAATGATTACCATATGGGCATAACAGCAGAAAATTTATGTGACCGTTACGAAATTACACGTGAACAACAAGATGAATTCTCAGCTCGTTCACAGGAACGTGCGGTTCAGGCGATTGACGGCGGGAAATTTAAAGAAGAAATCGTTGCTGTCGAAATTCCACAACGCAAAGGAGACCCAATCGTATTTGATACGGACGAATATCCAAAACGTGGGACTTCAGCAGAGAAGTTAGGTAAATTGCGACCAGCGTTTAAAAAAGAAGGCAGTGTCACTGCTGGGAATGCTTCCGGTATTAACGACGGAGCAGCAGCGGTTATCGTTATGTCTAAAGAAAAAGCAGATGAGTTAGGTTTAACACCATTAGCAACGATTGTAGCGAACGCATCAGCGGGTGTTGATCCATCCGTTATGGGAATTGGCCCTGTTAAAGCAGTGAAAAATGTTTTTGAAAAATCAGGCCTATCAATGGCGGATATTGACTTAGTGGAAGCAAATGAAGCTTTTGCAGCACAATCAATTGCTGTAGATCGCGAGCTTGCATTTGATCATGACAAGCTGAATGTTAATGGTGGTGCAATCGCTCTCGGACATCCAATAGGCGCGAGTGGTGCACGTATTTTTGTATCTCTGCTTCATGAAATGGCTAGACAAGATGCGAAGACAGGGTTAGCAACTTTATGTATTGGTGGCGGACAAGGTGTCGCTACAATTGTGAAAAGAGCATAGGTAGAAGGTGAAAAAAGATGGCAAAAAAGAAACAACAACAGCAACAACGCAGACAACCTGAGCGATCTGAACAATCATCAGGCAACACATTGTCCGATCAACTGCAAGGGGATGTGCTTGAAAAACTGAAGTTAGCTAAAAAGCAGTTACAGGATACAGAGCGTCAACAGGAAGAAGAACGCCTCGCGCAAGCTGAATTTGATCGTAAACAAAAAGAGAAAAACAAATCCTTTGCTGAACTTCTAGATGAGTATGGAATGAAGGGTAATAAATTTTAAGAATAAAAGGACTTCGAATTTTTGAAGTCCTTTTTGTTTTGCCATCATCAGCGAACTATTTAATTAAAAATATCAAAAATCATTGCAATTAAGTAAAGAGGGACGCCAACGATGAWCATACCTGCGATAAAATAACACATACTCCTTAACGCAAACTTGAAGATATCATATAGTGCACCGGCAAAGTCATCAATAAACTTCGTCATTCATATCGCCTCCTTGAATCCATATGTATACGTTTTAACAAATAGGTAGGTTTCAATCTATAAGGAGTATAAGCACGAGATTTAGAATTATAACGATTTTTTAAAGGCGATGGTCTTTATAAATATCGGCTCTTAAGTATTCCTTCAAGTGTGCTAGTTGCTCAAGGGTCATAGGTTGATGATATGCTTGCATCGTTTCCTCTAATTGATTTGATGAGCTTGCTCCTGCTAAGATAGCGGACACTTGGTTGTATTGAAGAACAAATGCCAATGCCGCACTATGAAGATATTGAGTGGTTTTAGTGAGTTGTGAAAGTGTTTCTATTAAAGTTTCTTTTTTGTATTCTCCGTATCCATCCGATTTTTCGGCACGTTTCAATGCATCTGGCGTAAGCAGACCTTTTGCGAGAGAACCCCGGGTGACAACTGATGCACTATGTGATGCAATCATGTCAAACCATTCTTCGGGTCTGCGGTCTAACATGCTGTATTGCATCATGACAGAGCTAGCATTACCGTTACGTAGGAAACGATGAATGACATTCGGGCGTATGGATGAAATGCCGTATGCTCGAATTAAACCTTCTTTTTTTAAAGATTCAAAAGCATCGACTGCTTCTTCTAAATCATCTTCCATCGTGCCTCCGTGTAATTGATATAGATCTAAATAATCGGTTTGAAGCCTTTGTAGACTTTCTTTAATTTGAGACGTGATATATGACTTTGATGAATCCCACGTCCAACCTGATGCATCTTCATTCCATTTGTTACCCACCTTCGAAGCCAAAATGATGTCTTGTCGTTTTCCTTTCAGAGTGTGTCCAACAACATCTTCATTTTTACCTTTATCATATAAATCCGCTGTATCAAAGTATGTAATTCCATGTTCAATGGCTGCATCCACTATTAGTTGGGCTTCACGTTGATTTGTCGGAAGAGACATACAACCCAGTCCGATTTCCGATACCATTATTCCACTTTGTCCAAGTTCGCGTTTATTCATCAGTCAGCCTCCTCATTTCATACATGGTACAATTGTCTTTGAAAATAGACAAACAGAAAGGGCGAAAAATATGAAAAAATATGAAGAGAAATCTATATCGTCAACACCGATTTATGAAGGGAAAGTTATTTCTCTTCGAGTGGATGAAGTAATATTGCCAAATGGTAAGACTTCGAAGCGTGAATTGGTTAAACACCCTGGAGCGGTTGCCATTGTACCGATTACAGACAAAGGTAAAATTGTCTTTGTCGAGCAATATCGAAAAGCGCTCGAACGTTCTCTGATTGAGACGCCTGCAGGGAAACTAGAGCCGGGAGAAGAGCCGGAAGTAACGGCAAGAAGAGAACTGGAAGAAGAAACTGGGTACGGTTGTGAGAAATTGACACACATTCAATCGTTCGCAACTTCTCCGGGCTTTGCAGACGAAATTATTCACCTATATGTGGCAGAAGGATTGTCAAAAATTGAAAACGCAGCATCACTGGATGAAGATGAGTTTGTTGAAATAATCGAGGCAACCTTAGAAGAAGCAGAAGGAATGATGAAGTCTGGCCAAATCTTTGATGCAAAAACAGCATATAGTGTTCTTTGGGCTAAGGAATATTTACAAAATCGATGAATGATTGATAGTGGGACACGCATAAGCTACTCTATGAAAGGTAGGTGGCGGATGTTGACTCGCTCTTTCCCAATATTTTATTTACTAGGATTGCTAGTCATCGGTTATTTAGGTGGGTTATGGCTGTATTCAAAAATGCCTTTTGATCAAGTTGAAAGAGTCATACATTGGATAGACCCAAGACTTTTAAATGAAAACATACCAAGTGGTTTTGATTCAATTCTCCCGCAACTCGTTACGATTTTATTATTCCTTCTTTTTGCTACTCATTTAATCCTGAAATATACCATTCTATTAATAGGTACAATGAGAGCTGTTTTTTGGGGAATTTGCTCAGGTTTTTTAATTGCACAGGAAACAGAATTTTGGGCATATGCATTATGGTGGTTCCCATTCCAGTTAATTTATTGTTCTTTATTACTACTGATTGGATTTTTACTTGTCCCACCACCATCGTATAATCAATTCAAACAAGCCCGCAGTTTTAAAGGTATCGGCGTACTAAGTCTAATCTATATTGTATTAATTGGACTTGAATTGTTTGTCCTTCCTTATATTCATGGTTTATAATCGAAACTAGATTATAATTATTATCATTTGGATAACTTTCTCTATCTTGTAAAGGGAAAGACCAATTTGGTATAATGAAGGAAGTTTGGGGGGGCGTCACATGGAGAGCCGTATTGACCGGATAAAAAAGCAGCTTCATGGTGCGAGCTATAAACTGACGCCACAGCGTGAAGCGACAGTTAGAGTGCTTCTTGAAAATGAAGAAGATCATTTGAGCGCAGAAGATGTATATCTTCTCGTTAAAAATAAAGCACCTGATATTGGACTTGCAACAGTATATCGAACGCTTGAACTTCTTACCGAATTAAAAGTTGTCGATAAAATTAACTTTGGAGACGGCGTTTCAAGATACGACTTGCGTCAGGAAGGTGCAGCACACTTCCATCACCATCTCGTATGTATTGAATGTGGAGCCGTAGATGAAATCCAGGAGGACTTGCTGGAAGATGTGGAAGCCGTTGTTGAAAAAAGATGGAATTTCCGTATTAAAGATCACAGGTTGACGTTCCATGGTATTTGTTGGCGCTGCCACGATACCCACGATGAAAAAGAAGAGTCTGAGTAACAGAAAAGCGGAAAACATCGCTTCTAGCTCGACACAGACATGTTTACTGTAAAACAAAAGGATGGCAGAATTGCTATCCTTTTTTACGTTTTCATTAATAAAAATATATTGTCCATATATATACATAAAAGTGTTTTTACAGGGAGGTATCATTATGAAAGAAATGCAAGATGCAGTCGCAGATTATCTTCATTTTCTACGTGTAGAAAGACAATTATCAACCAATACTTTAACTTCGTACGAACGAGATTTACTTGCATATATTAAGGACCTTTCTAAAGTACAGCAATTATCCACTTTGAACGACGTCGAGCGAATTCATATTCTTTCTCACTTGCAAGCGTTAAAGACGAGTGGTAAATCTTCGCGAACATTAGCCCGTCATATTTCGTCAATCCGGTCATTCCATCAGTTTTTACTGCGGGAAAAAGTATCCGGTGCAGATCCCTCGGTCCACTTGGAAATGCCACAAATGGATCGTACACTTCCGAAAATATTGTCAATTGAAGAAGTAGAGGAATTGATTGCGGCACCCAACTTGGGGAAACCTCAAGGGCTACGGGATCGTGCATTGCTCGAGATTCTTTACGGGACGGGGATGCGGATTAGTGAATGTATTACATTAAATATGGAAGATTTACATTTAACGATGGGATTTGTTCGATGCTTCGGTAAAGGCGGAAAAGAGAGAATCATTCCTCTTGGACGAACAGCACTGGCAGCATGTGAACAATATTTAAAAGAAGGTCGTCCAAAACTGATTAAACCAACACATCGCACCGACGTTATTTTTGTTAACCAACGAGGAAAAGGATTGACCAGACAAGGGGTCTGGAAGCTTATGAAAGAATACTCAATACAAGCGGGCATTCAAAATGATATTACGCCTCATACTATGCGCCATTCATTTGCCACACATTTAATTGAAAATGGAGCAGATTTACGCGCTGTACAGGAAATGCTAGGACATGCAGATATCTCGACGACTCAGATTTATACGCATGTCAGTAAAACCCGTTTGAAAGATGTGTATAAACAATTTCATCCGCGAGCATAATTCGACTTAATTCGTCAGAAGTCTGACGTGTATTTTTTCCAAACGTTTGATAAGATATGAGTAGAAGTTGAAGGAGGATATGTATGACACATAAATCATTTAAACGCATTCACTTAGTTGTTCTAGACTCCGTTGGAATTGGCGAAGCACCAGATGCCCAATCTTTCGGGGACACAGGTTCCGATACACTGGGACATATTGCAGAAAAAATGAATGGCTTGAACATGCCAAACCTTGAAAAAATGGGACTTTCCAATATTCGTCCATTCCAAGGTATTCAGCCTGTAACGATTCCTTCATCTCATTATGGAAAAATGCAGGAAGCGTCAGTTGGTAAAGATACAATGACAGGTCACTGGGAAATCATGGGACTTAACATTAATCAACCGTTTAAAGTGTACCCAGACGGATTCCCTGATGAATTAATCAATGCTTTGGAAGAAAAGACAGGACGTAAAGTCATTGGCAATAAACCAGCAAGTGGTACGGAAATCTTGGACGAGTTAGGACAAGAGCATATGGAAACAGGTGCAATTATCGTTTATACGTCTGCAGATCCAGTATTGCAAATTGCTGCTCACGAAGAAATTATCCCGTTAGAAGAACTATATAAAATCTGTGAAATTGCACGCGAATTAACACTTGAACCCGAGTTTTTAGTAGGACGCGTTATTGCACGTCCATTCATCGGACAACCTGGTGAATTCAAGCGTACAACGAATCGTCATGACTACGCGTTGAAACCGTTTGAACGTACAGTGATGAACGAATTAAAAGATGCAAATTATGATGTGATTGCCATTGGTAAAATCTCGGATATTTACAACAATGAAGGTGTAACTGAGTCATTGCGTACAAAAGATAATATGGACGGAATGGACAAGTTGGCTGAAGTCGTGAAAAGAGATTTCCATGGCATCAGTTTCTTGAATCTTGTTGATTTTGACGCATTGTATGGTCACCGTCGTGATCCAATCGGTTACGGAGAAGCATTGGAAGCTTTCGATGCACGTATGCCAGAAGTGTTGGATGCTTTGAC
>NZ_JBFUJC010000177.1:0-6354 GCF_056401595.1 Paenisporosarcina sp. P4_E4_2
GACTACGCTTAAAGGATTGCCACTCACGTATAACAAAGATATGCAAGAAGACAAAGAAGGCATGTTCGATACGGTTCAGACTTTGAATGGATCTCTTCAAATTTTTGAAGGCATGGTAAGAACCATGACTGTCCACACAAAGCGATTAAATGAAGCGGTGCATCAAGACTTTTCAAATGCTACGGAACTTGCCGATTACTTGGCGACAAATGGTATGCCGTTCCGAGAAGCACATGAAGTCACAGGGAAGCTCGTTTTCCTATGTATCCAACGCGGCATTTACTTGTTGGACCTTACGATAGAAGACTTGCAGGAAGCCAGTAGTTTAATTCAACCCGATATCTACGATGTACTGTCACCCGAAGCGGCAGTTAAGCGAAGAAATTCGCTTGGGGGAACTGGTTTTGATCAAGTCCGTATGCAAATTGAAAAAGCAAAATCATTAGTATGAAAACATCCCGCTTGTTAAGCAGTAGCTGACAGGTGGGTTGTTTTTTTAGTTTTGAATTGTTCGTCGTTTTGAAAAGGGGGGAAAGAAGGACATAAGTGGATGATTATAGAAATTAATCCTTAACAATTTTATTTTGAATAATCATTCAAGAAAGGTGAGAAGTAATGACGAAAAATAATAGTAGTTTAATAAGTGACATCCCAACTTCTATAGGCGCACCAGCACGACGTGCACTGGTTGGAGCTGGATATCTCCAGCTTGAGCAATTAACCAAAGTTAGTGAGGCTGAGGTTTTGAAATTACATGGAATGGGTCCGAAAGCGCTTGATATAATCCGACGCGCATTAATTGAAAAAGGATTAACTTTCGCAAATGGTTCTGAGATTAAATGACTCAATATTGATTTGAAACTTTTACTTTTTACTTTTCGTCTTCGTAGTAAGTGAAATAAAAAAATCATGTAATGGAATAGAAACGAACAATTATTGTTTTAGATGCCAGGAGGCCAAAGGATGGAACAAGTTAAAAAAGAAAAAAATGAGGTCTGGGAGTGGGCAAAAGCATTGCTCATTGCCTTTAGTGCAGCTTGGCTAATTCGTTATTTCTTATTCACCCCGATTGTTGTCGACGGGGAATCAATGATGCCGACTCTTGAAAATGGAGAGCGAATGATTGTTAATAAAATCGGCTACGAAGTTGAGGGTCCAAATCGGTATGATATCGTAGTTTTCCACGCAACTGAAAAACAAGATTATATTAAAAGAGTGATTGGATTGCCAGGAGATCATGTCGCTTATAAAAATGATCAATTATTTATCAATGGTGAACCTCAAGAAGAACCCTATTTGGAATCAAATAAAAACGAAGTGAGCAGCGGTACTTTAACAGAGGATTTCACCCTTGAAGAACTGACAGGAGAGAAAGTGATTCCAGATGGTTACTTGTTTGTGATGGGAGACAATCGGAGTAACAGTACAGACAGCCGAATAATTGGTTTAGTCCCGATGGAGGAAGTCATAGGCAGCACAAGCGTTGCTTTTTGGCCACTAAATGAAATCGGTCGGGTTCAATAACTATATATGATAGGGAGAAATTTATAGTGAAAAGGTGGCAAATGAATCAATGGTTTTTCCTGATTCTATCAATCTTTTTGGTGGGGTGTGCTCCAGATGTTCCCGAGATCAAGGATGGAAATTCACATGTGACAGAAGAAATGGATGAAGTTATTTCGGATTATATCGTAGAAAAATACAAGGGCATATACTATCCATCAGAGAAACAATTTGAAGTCCACAGAATCTATGGGACCAGTGAAGAAAATGGAGTAATAAACGTATACATGTGGTCATATTTCAGTGGATTCAATAAGGCAAATGGAGTCGAAAGTCAATCGGGGCACTCGTTACCTGCGTTGATACAATTGAAGAAAGCTGATTCTGGTTATGAAGTTATCAAATACATTGAACCAAAGAACGGTAATCAGTACGCTTCTTCAGTAAAGAAAATGTTTCCGGAAAAATACGCAAAAATAGCAGTGCATGATGCCGAAACCATCGAGAGTTTAGAAAAAGAGATGAGTGAAAAAGTGGAAGACTGGTTAAATGAAAAATAAAGTAACTTGGTCTCCTGATAACACATATGAGTACCAGGAGGGAAAAGAAGCATTCATCAAACAATTGATAAAAAAGTTGAAAAGTGGACTTCGCAACAATTCTGATCTGATTCTTGGGCTACATACGTAGCTCTTTTTCTTTTGTTCAAAATTCTTGTTGTTGAATAATAAATAATCAGAAAAGACAATTAATGTCTATTACAATTAATGACAGTATGGTAATGTTAACTTTAAGTGTAATTTTTTGGATTATGAACTTAAGGTGGAGAATTGATATGATTTCAAGTTTAGGAGTCTTAACACGTTTTCTTTATGTTGTACTCGGTATCGTTTTGTTGAGTGCTTTTGTAGGGTTATTTACAAATGGTATCCAACTTGATTTCACTTTGTTTCTGGACAATGYGTGGCATATCGTCACGTCTCTTATTGCCCCTGAAAAATTAATCATTTTAGGACCGACCAACCATGAATATTCGATTTTCTTGAATTTTTGGGATTACTACTTTTACTCATTAACCATYTTTATTTCGGCATTATGTATAGCTATTATCTTCGGTTTATTAATTACGTACTTCACAGTCCTGCTTCCAAAAAAAATAAACGATATGGTATCTAGAATCGTATCGTTGTTGGAATCCTTACCCGACTTATTCATTATAATGCTCATTCAATTTTCTGTTATTTTATATTTCAAGCAAAGCGGCCATTTGTTATTTCCTGTAGCAGGCTCATCCCAGAACCAAACATATTTCTTACCGATTGTTACGTTGGCCTTGATTCCTGCATTCATGATTTTCAGAATCAACCTTCATTTAGTAAGCGATGAATGGAATAAATCATACGTAGAATTGGCAAGAAGTAAAGGTTTTAATAAAACGGAAATCTTCTTTTACCATGTGCTGAGAAATATCACACCAAGCATCTTTAATCATAGTAAAACGATTGTTCTATATTTATTGTCCTCAATGGTAATTTTCGAGAAACTATTCAACATCTATGGAATCTTTACTTTTATAATGAGCTATCCAAATCCGAATGTGATCGCATTCACATTGATCATGTTTTTTGTTCCGATTTTCCTTATCTATGCAGTCATTACTAGCCTTATAGAAAAATATACTGGCCAAAGATTGGAATGGTGATTACGTGTTTATCATAAAAAGACTTCTTTTAAACAAGTTGTTTCTTTCTGGCTTCCTCATCATCAGTGGACTGTTAGTAGTCAGCACGCTATATTTTTTCTTATTTAATGATCGAATTCCTACAGCTTCATTACTTTATGATAGCCAGGGGAAACCATTACCTGCACCTTACAGTTATAAAAACTTTCCTCCCTTAGGAACTGACAATTTTGGACGGGATATATTTATCGTCATGCTTGTAGGAGCAAAATATACAATAGCAGCGGCATTGATTATTACATTTCTCCGCGTTTTTCCATCCATTTGGATTGGGCTTTTTATTCATTTCTTCCTGCAGAAAATTGAAAAACCTCTTAAATCAATAGCGGATGCATTTAATTACTTCCCAATGACTTTATTGGCCTTTCTACTATTGAACGGAATCTTAATTTCAGAAGTGGAGATGTTACTTGTAGATGGTGCCTTAATCAAAGGGCCGGAGCCATTGCCCTATTGGAGCAGGATACTATTCTATTTCGTTATTTTTGCCCTTCTATTTATTCCAACAAATTCGATCTTGATTGCAAATGAAGTAAAGTCCATTTATAAGAAGGAATTCATAGAAAGTTCCAGAACGCTTGGAGCCAGTAATTGGCGAATTGTCACCAAACATATCAAACCTTTTTTAGTTCCTCAACTGGCGATTATTTTCTTAAGGGATTTCATTCACACCCTGATCTTGATGTCCCATTTAGCCGTACTTGGGTTATTCATAGGAGGATATATGAGGCGTGGAGATTTATTTGGCTTTACAAAACAAATCTCCAATTCAAACGAATGGGCTGGTTTACTTGGAATGTGGTGGGAATTTTTATGGACTTCTTATCCATGGATTGCTTTCATTCCAATTCTGTTTATTTCGCTTCTAATCCTGTCTGCTAAAGGGATGATGGAAGGCTTGACGAGAGTATTAGCAGCTGTCGATAGCATGAGGGAGCCTGTTCAAAAACGAATTGAAATTGAAACCATTAAAGGTGATCGTCCATTTGAGAGGATTCATTTATCCAACGTTAAATTAATCAAATGAAGTGGAGTGAATATGAATTTATTCATAGTATCAAGGGGGACTTAGAATTYCTTTTTGAGGAGGAGAACAGTTAGTCCACCACAAAATATCTTGGTGAACGGGGCAATGGCGACTGTAAAATACAAAAAGGGCAAGGGTACCATCACTATGAAATATATTTAATAACAATGACACATACGCTTATTAACTAATAGGACTTTACTTCAAAAGAGGAATGTCTTTCTTTTATCTTTTGGCAGAGGTATTCATTACAAATTCGCAAGATGGATGTGAGGAGTCGATGAAGAATTTTACGTATAATATCCTTCTATTGTTAATTATCATTCTAGTTGGTTGCACCACGGTCGGAAATGACAGTATCAAAGGAGGAACTCAAAAAGCTGATAGTTATAAACTCGAGGTAAAGGGCGTACATAATGTTGATGTTCTGGATACCCATGGAGGAGTTGAGGGCTGGGAACAAATGCAGGGTTTCTATGACAACATCCAGAACGGGATTGCTTCAGATTTGCGTATTGTCCATTACACGATTGAAGGAGCCCCAATAGTAACTGATTTAACATATAACGGAGAATCACTTGAAGTGAAGAACGATTATAGTAGAGACACTTATGGAAGTGGCGAAATCATTACCAACAAATGTGGCAATATGGTTAAGGAAACCAACGATACCAATCTTTCATATATCGCGATTGACTGTAATGGTATTCCGTATGGGATGGATAAAATTTTACAAATAAGCTACGACAGCAGTGAGCAGGATCTTTTTGAGTTTGAGCTGATGTATGGAGAGGAGCTCGAAAATGAAATCAATACTTTAACAAAACAGGCGAAAAAAGAAATCACTGTGAATGAAACGCAAGTAATGGCCGATTTTGATATACCACCACATATAAAGCAAGAGGTGTATAAAAGATTAGTGTTTGCAAATTACTTAGCTGAAAAAGATCTGAAGGCGATGTGTGATATTGAGGATATAATGAACTATCAATTAAAGGTGCACATTAACAGTGGTCAACGAGTATTTCGCTGGGCTGCATGCGACCAAAGCGTGGATGGTGTGAAATTAACAGAGGTTGCAGAATACATTATCGAACAATCTGAAAAGGAACAAAGTGTTGAACCAGAAATCAAAGTTCAAGGTTATGTCCTAGAAATGACGAAGGATACAATGTTAATAGTTGAAGAAATAAATATGCTTGATTTTGAATGGATCAAAGTTGAACTGCCTCAATCAGATATGAATTCGTTTGTGTTTGACTTTACCAATTTAGAAGGCGTCAATACCACGGAGTTCAGTATTGGAGATAAAGTTCAAGCAACCTTAAATGGAAATGTAAGAGGATCCAAACCAGGTACTGCAAATGTGAAAGATATTAAGAAAATAGAGATAAATGCTAACGACTAATTTAGTGTCGGATTATTCTCCCTTTAAATGAAAAATCATAAGGGGATTCTAGGATTAAACAAAAGGAGTGAGAAAATGTTTCCTATATTAGAAACTGAACGATTAGTTTTGAGAGAACTCATTGAATCTGATGCATTAGATATATTAAATTGTTTCTCTAATTCAGATGTATTGCGTTATTACGGACAAAATCCATTAACAAGTGTAGATCAGGTAAAACAAATTGTCAGGAATTTTTCGAAGAATTACGATGAAAAAAGTGGTATTAAATGGGGAATTGAAATGAAAGGTACGGATGGAATTATCGGAACAATTGGGTTACAAGATTGGTCACAAGGACATAAGCGAGCAGATATAAGCTATGCACTTTTTCCTGAACATTGGGGCAAAGGATATGCGACTGAAGCTGTTAGTAAAGTGATTTCCTATGGTTTTAAAGAACTTGGTTTAATGCGGATTGGAGCAGTTGTTTTCGTTGAAAATAAAGCATCTAATGAGCTGTTAACAAAATTAGGCTTTGTAAAAGAAGGAACTTTGAGAAATTATATGTATCAAAATGATGTTCCATTTGATACTGATATTTATTCTTTGTTAAAGTGAAAACCATTGAGAATAACAAATTGTTATAGAACAAACGAGTGCTTATGAGATTAAGAGCTATGATACAACTGCACA
>NZ_JBFUJC010000178.1:0-8457 GCF_056401595.1 Paenisporosarcina sp. P4_E4_2
TTTGCAGCCATTCTGGTTATGTTTGGCATAAGCGAAACGAAAAAAATTGCTACAGTCAATGCACATGTTTACTCAAGAAAAACCGTAATGTCAGGCATCATTCATCATAGACTGGTGCTTAATGTCATGATCATCACTGCATTAATTCAAATTGGAAACTTCAGCATCCAGCCGCTTCTTTCACTTTACGTATCAGGTTTATCCGATTCTACAAATGTAGCATTACTTGCGGGCATCACGTTTAGTGCCGCAGGAATCGGAAACTTATTATTTGCTCGTAAATGGGGGCAACTGGGGGATTCAATCGGTTATGAGAAAGTGTTAAGCATGTTGCTTATACTAGCTTTCCTGTTTATCATTCCTCAGGCTTTTGTAACTGAACTTTGGCAATTGATTGGGTTGCGTCTATTATTCGGGATTGCCGTAGGTGGACTGGTTCCAATTACTACTGCTCTCGTCAGACGTGAATCACCAATAGAGATTCAAGGTGAAATGATGGGATACAATACGAGTTTCCGGTTTTTTGGGAATATAATCGGTCCGATGTTCGGAGGACTGGTTAGTGGATATATAGGGATATCTTCTGTCTTTTTCGTGACAGGCGCATTATTCCTTGTATCTTACTTAGTTTTGACATCGACACGGAAAAAACCAGAACAAGATTTTGAAAAGGTGTTACTCAATGAAGAAGCTCATCAACAAGCTTAGCGTTCCTCTATCATGAGGAATGCTTCACTGTAGACAAAGAAAAATATGAGTGAATATAACTTAAAAAGAGCCTATGCAAGAAAATGTTGATTTCCATTGCGGCGGACGCGTTTCGCGGGCACGGCTTCAGTCTCCTCCTCCACTCCAATCAAAAGAAATTGCTTCTGTAAGCTGTCTCTGCAAAATATRTAAGTTGGAAGGTGGTYGGCTATTTCTGAAGACTCCTGCGGAAAAACGAAATAAGTTAGACCCCWCAGGTTCAGCTGTCATAGACAGCTGAGCCGAGGAGGCTAGCGTTTCGTCCGCGGAAAGCGAAAGAAATAGCCGACCCTAAAATTTTTCGATAGAGTGCAAATAAGAACTCAATTTTTATACTTTTTTATTAATTATTATTCTTTTTTTCACCAAGCTTAGCGTTCCTCTATCATGAGGAACGCTTTTTTTTTTTTGAATTTTTTAAGGCGTTTCTTCCTATTTATCATTGGTGGTAAAGTTAGGAGCAAACTCACTGAGTTGGCAAGAGTATCCCATGCAAACACTACATATGTACGTTATAATTGACTTTATAGTGAGAATTTGTGATTTTTCAAAAAAGGAGGATTAACTTGTCTTTTGTCTATCTTATTTTCATCCCAATGCTTGCCGCACTAGTGATTCCTTTTTTATATAAAAAAGTTCCTGGCATTCACACCGGTTGGTTTGTTTTAGCAGTACCAGCCATATTATTTGGTCTTTATACGACCTTTCTCTCAAAGGTTAAAAATGGAGAATCATTTACATCCACTTTTGACTGGATCCCATCTTTGAACATATCTGTTACATCATACATAGACGGTTTGAGTTTGTTATTCTCTCTGCTCATTACAGGTATCGGTACATTGGTTGTGCTTTACTCCATTTTCTACTTGGATAAAACACGTGAGCAATTACACAATTTCTACGTTTATTTGCTGCTTTTCATGACAGCAATGCTGGGCGTTGTTCAATCAGATCATTTAATAAGTTTGTACTTTTTCTGGGAATTGACATCAATTTCTTCATTTTTATTAATTGGGTATTGGTATAAACGAGATCGTTCGCGCTTTGGTGCATTAAAATCCATGATGATTACCGTATTTGGCGGATTGATGATGCTGGGTGGTTTCGTTCTTCTCTCAATTATGGGTGACACTTACTCAATCAGAGAATTGATTGCTTCGGCTCCAGAACTCGCTAATCACGAATGGTTTGTATGGTCGCTTATTCTCGTATTACTTGGTGCTTTTACCAAGTCTGCACAGTTTCCATTCTACATTTGGTTACCGGATGCAATGGAAGCCCCAACTCCCGTCAGTGCTTACTTACACTCAGCCACAATGGTTAAAGCTGGCCTTTATTTAGTTGCTCGTTTCACGCCGATTTACGCAAGTTCTGAATGGTGGATTTGGCTTGTGATTGGAATAGGATTATTAACATTGTTATGGGGTTCATTCTTCGCTTTGAAACAAACAGACTTAAAAGGCATTTTGGCATTCTCCACAGTAAGCCCGGCCATTTTCCATTTAGTGAATCACGCCACATTTAAAGGCAGTCTGTTCATGATTGCGGGCATCGTCGACCATGAGACGGGTACACGAGATATTCGAAAACTTGGTGGCCTAATGAGTTTAATGCCAATCAGTTTCACCATTGCTCTTATTGGAAGTTTTTCAATGGCTGGTCTCCCTCCATTTAACGGTTTCTTGAGTAAGGAGATGTTCCTTTCTGGAATGCTCTCCATTCCAGAGTTTGATTTTTTTGCTTTTGATACTTGGGGAATTTTGTTCCCAATTATTGCTTGGATTGCAAGTGTGTTCACATTTGTGTATAGCTTTTATTTTGTATTCCGCACGTTTACCGGGAAACACAAACCGGACCTTTTACCAAAACAAGCACATGAAGCACCTATTGGTATGCTCATTTCACCAGCTATTTTAGGGTCACTTGTAGTAGCTATATTCTTCATCCCTAATCTCATTGGTGACGTTCTGGTAAAACCAGCTGTCGTGGCAATACAACCATTTCTTTACTCTGTCCCTGAAGATGTAGGCATTCACATCGCCGCTTGGCATGGGCCGAATGCTGAATTATGGATGACAATTGGCATTGTAGCTTTGGGTTATCTCCTTTATGCAACATTGTCCAAATGGCAACCACTGTACAATAAATTCCCACAAGGTTTCACACTAAATCGTCTGTATGACTTCATGATGTTTTTAAGTGAAGTTGGGACAAACCGTCTATCAAGAATTTATATGACTGGTTTCATACGCTCATATTTGGTGTATATGTTTACGGGAATTGTACTCCTGACAATTGGTACCGTTTTCATTAAGGATGCTTTTGAGGTCAGTTTTGCCACTGTGGCACCGATACATTTTTACGAATTGGTTATCGTCCTTGTATTGATCGCTGGGACATTGACCATTTTGTTGGCTAAGTCCCGACTGACCTCCATCATAGCGTTGGGTGCAGTAGGCTATTCTGTTGCTCTATTCTTTGTCATCTTTAATGCGCCAGACCTGGCACTAACCCAATTGGTAATCGAAACGGTTTCCGTTGCCCTTTTCCTATTGGCATTTTATCATTTACCAAAATTAAATCGACACGAAAACCGGATGAAATTCCGACTGGGCAATGCACTGGTTGCAATCGGGGTAGGCGTTACTGTTACCATTGTTGCACTATCTGCCCATTCACAAAAACTTGTTAGTTCCATTTCATCTTATTATGAAAAAACAGTCTATACAGAAGCCGGTGGCGGAAATATTGTAAATGTAATTTTAGTTGACTATCGTGGATTTGATACTTTATTTGAAATTGCGGTTCTCGCAATCGCGTCCCTTGGAATTATTGCGATGATTAAATTGCGACTGACGAAAAAGAAAGAGGTGAATCGAATTGAAGACCAATGATGTCATTTTACAAACAACTACAAAGATCATCTTCTTTATCATTTTTCTCTTTTCGATTCACATCTTCTTTGCTGGTCATTATACACCCGGTGGTGGGTTTGTAGGCGGTTTATTGACTGCAAGTGGTATCGTTTTGCTACTGCTTGCTTTTGATTTGAAAACCGTCACTACTGCTTTGCCGATCAACTATACAGTAATGACCTCAATCGGATTACTATTGGCATTAAGCACAGCTGCAGGATCTATTTTCTTCAATGTTCCGTTCTTTACACATGCCTTTGATTATTTCGAACTTCCTTTGTTGGGAAAACAATCGTTACATACGGCCATGTTGTTTGATACAGGTGTATATTTAGTAGTCGTCGGTGTTACGATGACCATAATTCAATCGATTGGAGCTGATGATTAATGGAAATTGTCATGTGTTTTGTCATCGGTTTTCTATTTATGGCCGCAGTTTATTTAATGCTCTCTAAAAGTCTGTTGCGTATTATCATTGGTACCGGCTTACTCAGTCACGGGGCGCATTTACTGATTTTGACCATGGGTGGACTTGAAGGTTCCGCACCTCCAGTTGTCTCTCCTGGCGTGACGGATTATGCAGATCCTTTGCCTCAAGCACTTATCCTGACTGCTATTGTCATTAGTTTCGGTGTGACTGCATTTTTCTTGGTACTTGCATACCGAGCTTATCAGGAATTAGGCACTGATAATATGAATTTAATGAGAGGAACTGAAGATCATGATTAATTTGCTTTTGTTCCCCATCTTGCTTCCTTTTTTCTTTGCCATGATTTTAATGCTTTTTCCAAAGAAAATACTTGCACAACGAGCAGTCGCTTCTGTTGCACTTGTCTTGACCTTTGGGATATCTCTTGTACTTCTTTTTAAAGTGAAAACAGACGGTATTCAAGCCATAACACTCGGCAGCTGGCCTGCGCCATTTGGAATTACAATGGTTTCGGATATGTTATCCGTTTTGCTCGTCCTGTCTTCCACATTGATTACCCTTTTTGTTGTGTGGTATAGCTTTTCATCAATCGGAAAGGATCGAGAATCCTATTTCTACTACCCTGGAATTTTGTTCATGTTAACGGGTGTGAATGGCGCATTTACCACAGGCGACATTTTCAACATGTTCGTATTTTTCGAAGTATTACTTATGTCTTCCTACTTGTTAATTGTACTCGGTGGTGAAAAAGAACAATTACGAGAATCCATTAAGTACATTTTGGTGAATGTCATTTCATCTGCTTTATTCGTTGTCACTGTCGCTTATTTGTATTCGGTCATCGGCACCTTGAATATGGCAGATATTTCAGTGAAAATCGCACAAATCGATCAACCGGGAATCATCACGGTCATCGCCGTATTATTCCTACTTGTATTTGGATTGAAAGGTGCAATATTTCCGCTTTTCTTCTGGTTGCCTAGCTCATATGCAGCACCACCAATTCCGGTATTGGCCTTATTCGGGGCATTACTGACCAAAGTAGGCGTATACGCCATCATGCGTACATACACTCTGTTTTTCACGTTTGATCAAGGTTTTACACACGAAATGCTGATGATACTTTCAATCCTGACGATCATTGCCGGATGTATTGGTGCATTAGCTTACTTTGATGTAAAGAAAATCATCATATATAACATAATTATTGCTGTAGGAGTCATTTTATTTGGTGCATCCCAAATGAACGAAGCGTCTCTAATGGGCTCTGTATTTTATTTGATTCATGACATATTGATTAAAGGGGCTTTGTTCTTATTAATTGGTATCATCATTGCTATAACTGGCACATCTGATTTAAGAAAAATGGGTGGACTGATTAAAACTTATCCGATGCTTGGATGGACTTACTTAATAGCGGCATTTAGCTTAGCCGGTATACCACCTTTGAGTGGATTTATAGGAAAACTGCTTATTGTACAAGGTGGATTTGAAGCAGGGAATTTGTGGGGAAGTATCTTGATTTTACTTTCAAGTTTAATTGTTTTATTATCTGTTGTCCGTATCTTCATTTATGCATTCTGGGGTGAACCGGCTCATATACAACCTCTTACAAAACAGCATTATCGCGGATTATTTATGCCTGCAGTCATTTTAGTAGGAATCAGTGTTTTATATGGTGTAGGCTCTGAGTGGTTGGTTCCTTATATGAGTGATGCTGCAAATGTAATGCTAGAACCCGCTCTCTATATAAAAGCTGTTTTAGGGGGTGCGTAAGATGGCTTTTCAAATCATGCTAAACTTTTTTATTGCCTTTCTTTGGATGTTTTTATCCGTCTCGTTTAATGCTTCCACGTTTATCGTCGGATTTTTATTAGGGATGCTCATGCTATGGATTATGAAGGGTTTTTTTCCGGGACGTTTCTATATGAATCGCGTGTGGGCTGTAATTAAACTGATTATTCTATTTTTAAAAGAATTGATCATGGCTAATATTCAGGTTTTGCTGTTAATTATTCAACCTAAGATGCCAATCAAACCTGCAATTTTTGCACTTCCTATTGTTTTAGAAAAGGATTGGGAAATCACGCTTTTGGCAAGCTTAATAACTCTGACACCTGGTACCCTTGTTATCGACGTATCTGAGGATTCCAAAATTTTATATATTCATGCATTGCATTATGATGATGCTGATGAAGCAATCGATTCGATTAAAAACACATTTGAAAAAGCCATACAGGAGGTGAGCCGCTAATGATGGTATTCTTTTGGGTCATAGTCGTACTGATTAGCCTGTCCATGTTGGCTTTCATCTATAGATTAATTGTCGGTCCTACTGTTCCTGATAGAGTTGTAGCGCTGGATTCATTGGGTGTTGCACTAATTTCAATGATAGGGATATTTTCTATTCTCGTTGATACCAGCTTTTTCCTTGAAATCATTTTGCTGCTCGCTATATTAGCATTTATAGGCACTGTGGCTTTCTCTAAGTTTTTAGAGAAAGGAGAGATTATCCAACGTGATAACGATCATCGCTAATATTCTTATCGTATCTAGTGTTGTTTTTGGGGTAATTTTCATTCTTGTCACCGCAATTGGCTTGATTCGCCTACCTGATGTTTATTCCCGTACACATGCTGCTTCCAAAAGCGCTACGCTCGGGGTTATGTTCATCCTGCTAGGTGTATTCCTCCACTTTTGGTTAATTGAAGGCCATATTAATACACGTATACTGCTAGGCATTGTTTTTTTATTTATCACAGGTCCAGTTGGTGGACATGTCATCGGCCGCTCTGCCTATTTATCAGGAGTTAAACTCTGGGATAAATCAGTGAAAGATGAATTGGCTCCAGTTGTAGCTGAACGAAGAAAAAAACATGAACAAAGAAACGCTTAAAGCGCCCTGAAAGGCGCCATTCCGCCCCAATACTTTGGTTCGCAGGCTAGCGCTTTGAGCAGACAATAAGAAATTTATAAAACACAAGGTAATAATAAAACGCTTTTGCTCCTCCCCTTTTGGGACAGCAAAAGCGTTTTTTTAATAGCCGTATGGATAATATGGATAGTATGGATAATATGGATATTGATATGGGTATTGGTAATACGGATAAGGTTGATAATAAGGTTGATTAAAGAGTGATTGACCAAGCAAACTTCCTGCCAAACCTCCTAAAAATGGACCTCCAAAAAAGCCTAGCCCTCCAAAACCCCTGCCAAATCCTCCAAATCCTCCACCAAAATGCCTGCGATTCATATGTCCTCTCCTCTCTTTCCTAACGTATGAGAAAAAGAAAGTGTGACATATGTACATAGCCTATTAGCTAGAACTCCAAATAAAATCAGGTTCTTTCTAATATTAAGACCTTTAACAATGATATTCTGCTTCGATTAGGTCCAAATAGCTTTTGGTCTAATCTGTCCTGCCCAAAACTAGCAGTGAAGGAACGAGTGAATTTTCACTTTTCCAACTATGCACTACTCCAATTCACAAARAAAGCGACCAGTTTATAAAAATTGGCCACTTTTCTATAGAATATTATGCTTTCTTAATTTACTTCTTAGAGCACTATATTAAGAATTTTCTTCTGTATTTTCCAAGCTCATCCGTTCAATAAGGGTCGCTAAGGAACGAACCATCGCACCAGTTCCACCTTTTGGTCCTAGATCGTGAGCAGCACTTGCATCTGATGTACCTGCGATATCCAAATGGATCCAAGGGGTATTTTCAACGAATTCACCAACAAATCCTCCCCCGAAAATCATGTGGCCGTCGCGTCCCGGTGAATTGTTTAAATCGGCTACATCACTTTTGCGAATTCGTTTCTTGTCACTTTCAGTTAATGGCAAACGCCATACAAACTCACCTGTTTCAACAGTAGCTTCCAAGAATGTTTCAAAGAATGTTTCGTCGTTTGTCAATGCACCAGTTTTATCTTTCCCCAGTGCGATAATTACTCCACCTGTCAACGTTGCAACATCTACAATGTAGTTAGCTCCTTGTTGTTTTGCATATGTGACGGAGTCCGCTAAAACAAGGCGTCCTTCAGCATCCGTATTCAGGATTTCAATCGTTTTCCCACTTAAAGAAGTAATAACATCATCAGGTTTGAACGCATTACCTGAAATCATATTATCCGTTGAGGCAATGACTGCAATGACGTTTTTATTTGGGCGTGTTTCCCCGATTATACGCATTGCACCTAAAACAGCTGCAGCACCCCCCATGTCACCTTTCATGCCTACTAAGCCATCCTTAGGTTTAATGGAATAACCACCTGTATCGTAAGTAATCCCTTTCCCTACTAGGCCTACGACATCGTACCACTCTTCATTTGCACGGTATTTCATGACCATTAATCTTGGTTC
>NZ_JBFUJC010000179.1:0-8841 GCF_056401595.1 Paenisporosarcina sp. P4_E4_2
AAACAAACACATATTCGAAAACCAGCTTGGTTAAAGATTAAATTAAATACGAATGACAATTATAAAGGTCTTAAGAAAATGATGCGTGAAAACAATTTAAATACTGTATGTGAAGAAGCGAAATGCCCAAACATTCACGAATGCTGGGGTACTCGACGTACAGCAACGTTCATGATTTTAGGTGCAATTTGTACACGTGCATGTCGTTTCTGTGCAGTTAAGACGGGTTTACCGAATGAACTTGATTTAGCAGAGCCAGAACGTGTAGCAGATTCAGTTGTCATGATGAATCTAAAACATGTCGTCGTAACCGCGGTTGCGCGAGATGATTTAAAAGACGGTGGTTCTGCTGTTTTCGCAGAAACTGTACGTGCCATTCGTCGCAAAAACCCATTCACAACGATCGAAGTTTTGCCTTCTGATATGGGTGGGATAGAGGGAAATCTACAAATGCTGATGGATGCAAAACCTGATATTTTAAACCATAATATAGAAACAGTTCGTCGGTTAACACCGAGAGTTCGTGCACGAGCAAAGTACGATCGTTCTCTAGAGTTTTTACGTCGTTCAAAAGAAATGCAACCCGATATTCCAACGAAATCTTCTCTTATGGTGGGTCTAGGCGAAACAAAAGAAGAGATTATAGAAGTAATGGATGATCTGCGGGCAAACAACGTGGATATTATGACGATTGGGCAGTACCTACAGCCATCTAAAAAACATATTGCAGTTCAAAAATATTATTCACCGCTCGAATTTGGAGAACTACGTAAAATTGCGATGTCCAAAGGTTTCTCACACTGTGAAGCGGGACCATTGGTTCGTAGTAGTTACCATGCGGATGAACAGGTAAATGCAGCAGCAAGAGAAAAACAGCGTCTTGGTGACGAGCAATTAACTCTCACAACAAGTTGATGGAGCGTGAATTGATGATTACAATCGATCGATGGGAATATGAAATTCTGATAGATTATCGGGAAGCATTTAAAGAAGAGGCTTTCCAAGATCGTTATAGTGAAATTTTAAATAAATATGATTACATTTTGGGCGACTGGGGTTATGGACAACTTCGTCTGAAAGGTTTCTTTGATGATAAAAATCAAAAAGCGACTTATGATACGAAAGTCAGTACGTTGCAGGATTATTTGTATGAATACTGTAATTTTGGATGTGCGTACTTTATATTAAAAAAATCCGGACCAGCAAAACCGGTAGCAGTTCTAGCTGCAATAGAAGAAACACCACAAACAGAAAACCTCGATTTGGATGTTCCATCATCCTAATCGAGGTTTTTTCTTATCCTAAGTCTCAGTTAAACGTTATCGTTGAGGGTCTCATTCTTCAAAAGTGCAGCTCCTGCGGATATGGTCAAAACTACCTTTGATCATATTCTTTCTTGCGGCTTGCTAGGCGCAAATGGATGCCAGTTCGTCCGCGGAACGGGCAATGATTCCTTCTTTTTATACATCAACAATGAATGCTTAGCCTAATAATTCCTGCAAATAATCGCGTAGTTCTGCGGCTTCTTCTTCGTTGCGGTTATAGACATGTTCCAAATAACCTTCTTCTTCTAAATCATCAGAGCCCAATATAGCAAAACGATTATATTGAATATCCATTACGAGTACTTTTCCGAAAAAGCGGCTACTTTGCAAAATTGCTAAATCATATCGTTGAGACTCACCTGTAAAGCTAACAAATCTCGTTTTTGTATCTTCCACATCATCATATAAGAAAAATCGTTCCATTTGGCAGTTCTCCTTCCACTCCTAGCAATTATGGTACTATAGGATGGAAAAGACAATCAACTTAGAACTGATAAAGTGAGGGAACCTTATGTATTTTGTAGACCGAAAAAAAATTAATCATACATTGAAGTATATGACAACACTTATGGAAATGCTGGAGACATCAGTGAATTCTTCTATGAATGAATTTGAAAAATTGGCATTGGAGCGAATTGCTCAAAACATTATCGAGTCCATGATTGATGTTGGGAATTCCATGATAGACGGCTTCATTATGAGAGACCCAGGCAGCTATGATGACATCATTGACATATTGACTGACGAAAAAGTGATATCTGTTGAGATGGACGCACCTCTAAAAGAAGTAATTGGACTTCGTAAAATGCTGGTGCGAGATTTTATGAGCGTTAATCATAAGGAAGTGCAAACTATATTGCAATCAAATTTCCAGGAGTTAAGACAATTTCCAGCGAGTATTGAGCATTATTTAACGCATGAACTTGGGCCAGTGTCTGCATTTTTACCAGAGGATTAAGCATGAAAACTTATAAATGTTATTGCATTGACCTGGATGGAACAGTCTATCGTGGTAAACAGCCGATAAAAGAAACAGTACAATTTGTTCACCATTTACAACACCAAGGAATAGAACCTTTTTTTGTGACTAATAATGCTTCTCAGACACCGGACCAAGTGCTATCGAAGCTTGCAGGCTTTGGGATTATAGCAAAGCGCAGTCATATTATGACTTCTGCTTTGGCGGCAGCGAAGTACATTGCACTTCACTACCCTGGAAAAGAAGTTTCAATGATTGGGGAAAGTGGATTGAGGGAATCACTTCTTGAGAAAGGAGTGTGTATAGTGCCTTCTTCGAAAGAAGTGTTTGTGATGGGAATCGACCGGGATATCACATTGAACCTATTTATATAGGAAAGCCGCATGGTCATATGCTTGAAATGATTCAGCTTGAACATCAGTATTCAAAAGAGGATATGGTGATGATTGGAGACAATTATGATACCGATATTATGGCGGGAATAAATTTTGGAATTGACACGATTCACGTCAATACGGGTGTGACTTCTACGGAAGAAGCATTGCTGAAACCAGAACGTCCAACTGTAACTCTTGAAAATTTAGTGGAATGCATATAAAAAAGGAGCTGCATCTACGCAGCTCCTGAGTATTAAAAAAGTGGATTTTCATCTATATATTCATAAATCTTCTTAGTAAGCTCATCTGGCGAATCAGCTTCTACGACATCACCATTAACAACTGCAAAAAAAGATTCAGCACATTTTGTACAATAACTTAAACACCCGTATTCCAGAACGTCTAAATTTGGGTCTCGTTCTAATTGTTCAAACGTTTTTTGCGAACCATTCGCTAAATTACTGACACAAAATTCTACCATTGGATTAAACACGTTCTTCACCTCGCTACATCGCCATGCTACTCTTTTTTTTTTCGTTCGTCAATCCGAGTGTCTTATTGTGAAACTTCTCACAATGATTTATACTTACAACGTAAAGAGATAGACTGTATATAAAATGCTCAAGGGAGATTTTTTTATGAAAAACTTAGTTTTACTGGGTGGTGGATACGGCAACATGCGTATGTTGCTTCGTTTACTGCCAAATAATAATTTACCTGAAGATGTACAAATTACATTAGTGGACCGTACACCATTCCATAGTTTGAAAACAGAGTTTTATGCATTGGCAGCAGGTACTGTTCCTGACCAGGAAGTCCGAGTATCCTATCCAGAACATGAACGTTTGAAAATGGTCTATGGCGAGGTCGTAGAAATCAACCGTGAAGAAAAAATGGTCGTGCTTTCTAATGACATACAAATCCCATATGATGATGTAGTAATTGGATTAGGTTGTGAAGACAAGTACCATGGTGTGCCTGGTGCAGACGAATTCACGTTAAGCATTCAAACGATAGGTCGTTCACGTGAAACATTTAACAAACTATGTGGATTGCCATCTGGATCTGTTGTCGGGATTGTCGGAGCAGGATTAAGTGGAATCGAACTTGCCAGCGAATTACGCGAATCACGTCCGGATTTAGGAATTAAATTGTTCGATCGAAGCCCACGTATTTTACGTGACTTCCCGGAACGATTAAGTAATTTCGTGAAAAAATGGTTTGATACCCACAATGTCGAAGTCGTCAGTAATTCTAATATCACAAAAGTGGAGCCAACTGTTTTGCATAACCATGAAGAGACGATTGAAGTGGATGCAGTGGTGTGGACAGCAGGTATTCAACCTGTCGCTCCTGTGAGAAACATGAATACGGAAACTGATTCAATTGGGCGTGTTGTGTTGTCTCAATACCATAACTTACCCGAAGATGAACATGTTTATGTGGTAGGTGACTGTGCAGCGTTGCCATATTCGCCAAGTGCACAAGTTGCGGAAGAACAAGCGGAACAAATTGTTGAAGTGCTTCAAGCACGTTGGAAAGGTAAAGAGCTGCCTGAAACGATGCCTGAAATCAAACTAAAAGGATTCTTGGGTTCTTTAGGGAAAAAACAAGGTTTTGCTTACTTGGCAGACCGTACAGTCACTGGACGTATCGCACGTTTACTAAAATCTGGTGTGCTATGGATGTACAAGTGGCATAACGGATGATGAATAGAAAGAGACCTGGAAGTGAAATATAACTTTCAGGTCTCATTTTTTGTTTATTTACTGATAAAACCATGTTTTTCTAGTTCAACAAAAACGGGTTGCAGTTGGATATAGCCCTCGCCAACCACTTCTCCAGCAACTAAAACGAGTGGGAAAAAGTATTCTTCTTCCAATACTTGAGTGGCAATTTCTTGTTGTCGTTCATTATCCACTGGTTTTTCAATGTCAATATAGGTTATTTCATAAGGATGATTAGGGTATTTACGATCGATTGCCGCTTGCAACCATTCGTACGTATCTTTGGATGTAGGTGCGTTTACACAGCTGGCACAAACGACATCTGCACCATAAATTTCAATTGAAACTAATTTTTTCTCCATGATAATTTTCTCCGTTTCGTATGTACTGATGGATTTTTTCTTCTCTTCACATTATAATAATTATAAGGAAAGGGGTCGAAATAAATGACTGATACAATGACAGAACAAGTTCAAGAAGTATTAGATAAATTACGTCCATTTTTACTCCGCGATGGTGGAGATTGTGAGCTTGTCGATATCGAAGATGGCATAGTCAAACTTCGTCTTCTTGGTGCATGTGGTAGCTGCCCAAGTTCTACAATAACACTAAAAGCAGGTATTGAAAGAGCTCTTTTGGAAGAAGTTCCAGGTGTAGTGGAAGTTGAACAAGTGTTTTAATTCCTAAAAGTGAAATTGCATTGCACTGTCACTTGTAGTTATACAATACGAGCTGATAATGCTAGTTGATTTTTATGCTGAACAATTTGGGGCCTTAAGAGGCTCCTTTTTTATACTTATCTTTTTTTCATTATACCCAAAACGTTGGTTATATCGATAGTCAAATTAAGTTGTTCTAGTTGTATGTGTTTGAGCAAAATTGGTATCATAAATGATAGAAGGAAGGTGTAACGGATGACACATGTTGTCGAATTATCAGAAGCTGCAGCTTACCAGGTTAAAGAAATGATGAGTCATAATGACGAGCAAGGTTCCTTTTTACGGGTAGCCGTTCATGGCGGTGGTTGTAGTGGTCTTTCATATGGGATGGGTTTTGAACACGACAAGAAAGATTCAGACATTACACTGGAACAGCATGGCTTGACCATCCTGGTATCGAGTGAAGATGCAGCCATCATAAATGGTACCGTAATTGACTATAAGCAATCGTTGATGGGTGGAGGGTTCACTATTGAAAACCCAAATGCCATTGCGTCTTGTGGTTGCGGTTCATCATTCCGAACAGCGAGCAAAACAGGAACACCAGAAAATTGTTAAGACAACCAATTTTTGGTCTTTTTCTGTAAATTCAAACCTTTTACTCTTGGCAGGATTATATTGAAATCAAAACCTAAGAGGTATATTATAGAGGATAGTACATTTGTCGAAAAAAGAGACAAATTCGCTTTAGTCTACTTGAAGTATGTAAATACTTCTTTTTTCTTTGACTAAACGAATAAATATAAAACTATTTAAAGGTGGTTTCGATCTTCGTGAAAAGACCGACAATTTTAGTATTAGGCGCCGGCTATGGCGGTTTAGCAACAGTAGTCAACTTACAAAAAAACATTGGACCTGACGTAGCAGATATTACATTAATTAACCAAAATGATTATCATTATGAATCTACATGGTTACATGAGGCTTCAGCAGGAACATTAAGACCAGATCAAGTACGTTATGACATTGCAGATGTAATTAAATCAGATAAAGTAAAATTTGTGAAAGCATCTGTAGAAGGAATCGATATTCCTGGGAAACAAGTAACAACTGATAACGGTGTGTTTTCTTATGACTACCTAGTAATCGGTCTTGGATTCGAAGGCGAAACTTTCGGGATTCCAGGTTTAGATAAATACGCTTTATCGATTGCGAATGTAAAAGCAGCTCGTCAAATCCGTGAGCATATCGAATATCAATTCGCTACTTGGTCAATGGAAGACGTAAAAGATGATAGCCGCTTAACAATCGTTGTTGGTGGTGCTGGGTTTACCGGTATTGAGTTCCTAGGTGAACTTGGTAACAGAGTTCCTGAACTTTGCAAAGAGTTCGATGTACCACATGAAAAAGTACGTGTTGTTTGTGTAGAAGCTGCACCAATGGTATTACCAGGATTTGATCCAGAATTGGTTGAATATGCAGTTGGTCACCTACAAGCAAAAGGAATTGAATTCTCAATTGGAACACCAGTTGTTGAAGCAACTCCTGAAGGTGTGAAAATTAAAAAAGGTGAAGACGAGTTTGAATTTGTGAAAGCTGGTACAGTCGTTTGGGCTGCAGGCGTTCGCGGAAACCGTTTAATCGAACAAACAGGCATTGAAAACATGCGTGCCCGCGTTAAAGTTGAAAAAGATATGCGTGCTCCAGGTCATGATGATGTATTTATCGTTGGTGACTGCGCATTGTTGATTAATGAAGAAGTAAACCGTCCTTACCCACCAACAGCACAAATTGCAATGCAACAAGGTGTGACAGTGGCGAAAAACCTTATCGCTTTAATCAATGGAGAACAAACAGAAACATTCGTACCTGATTTAAAAGGTAGTGTTTGTTCACTTGGTGAACATGACGCAATCGGTGTAGTTTTCGGTAAAAAAATTACAGGCACAAAGGCATCATTTATGAAAAAAGTAATTGATAACCGTTCTCTTTTCATGATTGGCGGTCCTTCACTAGTTGTGAAAAAAGGTAAATTTAACGTTCTTTAATAATAGATTAAATTTCGCCCATCTGGATTATCCAGATGGGTTTTTTCAATCTAACCGAGTTGGTTTTCTAACAAACCGGAAATATTTGAAGGATTTAAATGAGTAATGAGGATTCTCTAGAAAATAGAAGGCTGAAACTTAAGTAATTAATGGGCGGGTAATGCATATATAGGATGAAGCAGTTGAAGGAGCTTATGGTTTTGAAAGAATGAGAAAAGAGGAGTAAAATTAAGCAAAATAGAGATAATATTTAATGTATTCGTTTACATTTAGATGATGTATGGTTTACAGAGGATTTCCTATATGTTATATTATCAGAATATTAAGAATTAAAAGGAGATGGTCAATATGACAACTTACAAAAAGGATGTTAAAGCYAATCAATGCCCATATTGTAAAGGAAATGGATATTTCCAATTACGTCTTGGTGGTTCTGAAACGTGTTCGTGTTGTGCAGGTTCTGGAAGGAAAAAGTAGACTCTGAAGGTTCTTTTCGTAAATAATTCGAAAAGAACCTTTTTTGTTGGCATTAATGAGTAATATGGACGATCCCTTAAGCTTCTTATGTGCTTCAACATGTTACAGTCCGTTGAACAACTCACATGGATATTGAAAGGAACATACCAATCATGTAAACTGTTGAAAGGAACGCATGGAGGGAACAATTCAATGGACGGTAATTTTACACTTGTAACGGTTATGTTATCCGTATTAATATTTCTAGTAATGTTTTTTGGGATTGGTTTTTTACTCAATATGTTACTTCGCATGACATGGTTAATGGCAATTGTTTATCCAATAGTCGTTATCTTGATTATCGATGAAGTGGATTTTTTCGAGTATTTCACAGCGCCTGTTATGGCATTTCAAGCACTTGGGGAAAAATTAATGGCACTTCATTTCGCGGATATTTTAGTTTTATCTAGTGGCTTGGTTGGTGCGATCATTGCAGGAATTGTCATCAAAATGTTACGTAAAAATGGATATCAAATGTTTTAACAGAAAAGCAGTGGAGCTCTCAAAGGAGATCCACTGCTTCTTTTATACGAGAAATACATAAATGATTATGGAAATGAAAATTCCTGTTAAAGCGCCCATAAAAACCTCGCTCGGTTTGTGTCCAAGTAGTGTTTTCAGCTCTTCAATCTTTTCTTCATCTTTTTTATGTGCCCATTCTTTAGATTGATTAACAAAAATCTGAAAGTCAATACGCATTTGGTTAATAATGATTGCCTGCTGACCTGCCTGGAAACGAACTCCTGAAGCATCAAACATAACGATGATTGCAAAAATGGCGGATACAGCGAATAAAGGTGAACCGAGACCGGTTTCAAAAGCAACCGCTGTTGTCAAAGCTGTTACAGCTGCTGAATGAGAACTTGGCATACCACCGGTTGAAGTGAAAAGTTTCCAATCGACTTTCTTGGTTACTAAATAGGTGATTGGGATTTTTACGAATTGAGCAAATATGATTCCGAATAAGGCTGCGAGGAGTGGAATATTTGTAAGAATGTCCATAGTGGTCCACCCTTTCGTGTTGAATTGTTTAGTAAAGTATACCACATCTATAGGGCTCTAAAACGCGTAATCTTAGCTGATGACAGATAATTCGAAAAGCGTAACATATTCGTATATAATAGAAGTCGAATGTAAATAGATGGAGGGGTTTTCTGTGAGAGTAGATGTTGCAGGTATTAATTTTAATGATGTACAAACTGAAGTATTA
>NZ_JBFUJC010000180.1:0-6312 GCF_056401595.1 Paenisporosarcina sp. P4_E4_2
TAACCACCGAGTAAATTACCGAAGATTCCTGCACCTGCATTCGCCATTAAAACCAACCCTGCCACTGACAGACTTTTTCCTAAATGTTCATGTAAATATATAGTATTTAAAGGCCATAAAAACGAGCTACCCGTGACATTGACGAGCATACCTATTATTAAAAGCCATACACTTCTAGGCATGACAATTCCTCCATTATTTCGAAATCCTAAATAATTGTAGTCTTTTTTGGGCAATCCAACAAGATGTCTCAAATAATACAAGTATTCTGCTTTTTGGGTGCATGGGTTTTCTAAGAGAATCATGATAAAATACCCTTTTAGAGGAGTGGATGCATAAATGAATTTCCCTTTTCCTTCTGACGGGAAGCGATACTACACTTGGAACCGTCATTTACGAAACGAATTTGGTTTCAAAGTATTTAAAGTAGCATTAGACGCTGGATTTGATTGTCCAAATAGGGACGGAACAGTGGCTTTCGGAGGTTGCACTTTCTGCAGCGCGGCGGGCTCAGGAGATTTTGCTGGTGACCGTGTAGATTCGATTGACGTTCAATTTGAAGAAGTGAAAAATAAGATGCATAAGAAATGGAAAGACGGAAAATATATGGCTTATTTTCAGGCTTACACGAATACACATGCGCCGCTCCCTGTATTAAAAGAAAAATTCGAAGCTGCTTTAGCACAGGAAGGCGTTATCGGTTTATCGATAGCAACACGCCCCGATTGTCTGCCAGATGATGTCGTGGAATATCTGGCTGAATTGAACGAACGTACCTATCTATGGGTAGAACTTGGTCTTCAGACCGTTCACGAACGGACAGCAAAGTTAATCAATCGTGCACATGATTATGCTTGTTATGTCGAAGGAGTTCAGAAACTCCGCAAACATGGCATTAACGTATGTGCCCATATTATTAATGGTCTGCCTCTTGAAGCTAAAGAGATGATGATAGAAACTGCCCGTGAAGTATCCAAACTGGATGTCCAAGGAATTAAAATCCATTTGCTTCATTTACTGAAGGGAACACCTATGATCAAACAATACGAAAAAGGATTGGTCGAGTTTATGGACCAGGACGCATATGTCCAACTCGTTGCCGATCAGCTTGAACTTCTGCCACCTGAAATGGTAATTCATCGTATTACCGGAGATGGACCAATTAATTTAATGATTGGGCCCATGTGGAGTGTCAATAAATGGTCTGTACTGAATGCAATCGATGCTGAACTTGTTCACCGGGACAGCTGGCAAGGCAAACATTTCTAAGAGAAGGTGACCATAAAATGAAACTCGAAAGGGTTCTCCCCTATGTGAAAACATTATTAAAAAGCTCAGTTTCTCCTGGAGATACTGTTGTAGACGCAACCGCTGGGAATGGCCATGATACCCTTTTTCTCGCACAGCTGGTCGGACCGACTGGAAAAGTGTATGCTTTCGATGTTCAGGAAGAGGCAATTGAAGCAACACGATTACGATTAGGTGAATGGCAGGAATGTGCTACGGTCATACAGGATGGTCACGAGAAAATCACCCAATATGTAACGAATGAAATATCTGCCGCCGTTTTCAATCTCGGATATTTTCCAGGTGCAGACCATTCCATCATCACAAAACCGAATACAACCATTCAAGCAATCACTGGTTGTCTGGATTTATTAAAAGTCGGTGGAATCATTGTGTTGGTCGTATACCATGGACATGAGGGGGGCGATGTGGAGCGTGACGCTTTGCTTGATTATTTACAAACACTACCTCAATCATTTGTCCATGTACTGAAATATGAATTTATCAATCAACAAAATCATCCTCCGTTTGTTGTGGCGATTGAGAAAATGAAGCATCTTACATGACCTTAAGGTAAGCTATTTAGCTTTCCTTAAGGTTTTTTGCATATTTTTAAGAGGATTGGAAAAACTAGGGTTATCATTTTTCCCTAAGGAGATTTCTATGCCAAAAATCCAATCCATCAGTTCATTCCTTCCTCCATATTCCTATTCCCAAGAAGAAGCCTCGACATTATTGAAAAATTTATTTACCGATCACTACGAAGATTTGGAACGGATGCTCAAAGTATTTGAAAATGGCGAAATTGAATCCCGTCAATTTTGCGTGCCAATGGAGTGGTTTGAACATCCTCATGATTTGGAGGAACGCAATCGACTATACATCGAACTTGCCACTTCCTACGGTGCTTTAGCTATTAATGCCTGTCTGCAAAACCAGGAGTTTTTGGAAGAGTCCGTTCATCCTTCCGAGATTGACGGTATTTTATTTATTTCTAGTACCGGTTTTTCGACACCGAGTATCGAGGCGCGAATTTTAAATCAACTTCCATTCTCTGATTATGTCAAACGCATCCCGATTTGGGGACTGGGGTGTGCAGGCGGTGCATCAGGATTAAGTCGCGCATTTGACTATTGTCTTGCTTATCCGAAAGCGAAAGTACTCGTGCTATGTGTGGAATTATGCAGCTTAACATTTCAGCCAAATGACTACTCAAAGAGCAATTTAATTGGGGCATCTTTATTTGCAGATGGAGTAGCTTGTGCATTGATTTGCGGAGACGACGCAGCCATTCAATCCAAGAAACCTTGTCCTACATTTGTCGCCACATCTTCAAAAACAATGGCCAATTCCGAAAATGTGATGGGATGGGATATGAAAAACGATGGATTGCATGTCGTCTTTTCCAAAAGCATTCCTTCCATTATTGAAAAGTGGCTCGAGCCATTCGTTACAGAATTTTTGGCAGAACACCACTTGACTTCTAAACAGCTAGACCATTTTATTGCCCATCCTGGTGGCAAGAAAGTGCTGACTGCATACGAAAAATCGCTTGGGTTTGACTCATCCAAAACCGAYATTTCAAGGGAAATTTTAAGAAAACACGGGAATATGTCTTCGCCCACCGTTCTTTATGTATTGGAAGCTTTCATGAAGATGGATTGTTCTCCAGGAGAAAAAGGTTTGTTGGCGGCACTTGGACCTGGATTCAGTGGAGAATTGGTGATGCTGGAATGGCAATAGAAACAATTATTTTCTCCAGTATAGTGGGATTTGTTATTGTGCAAAGAATAGTTGAGCTTTTTGTCGCACGCAATAATGAGCGATGGATTCGTGGTCAAGGAGGATACGAAGTCGGTGCGAGGCACTATCCTTACATGGTAGGCATACATGTTGGCTTTTTCCTTAGTCTAATTTTTGAATTTTTGATGTTCGAGCGCGAACTCCCCTCTCTTTGGCCTGTGCTATTTATTATTTTTGTAGGTCTGCAAATCATGCGCGTATGGGTAATCGCTTCACTTGGAAGGTTCTGGAACACAAAAATCCTTGTCTTACCTGGTGCGCATGTCGTTAAAAAAGGACCCTTCCGCTTCTTAAGACACCCTAATTATGTCGTCGTTTCATTGGAAATTTTAGTGATTCCCTTAATGTTTGGGGCTTACTTTACAGCACTGATATTTGCTTTATTAAATTTAATTATTTTGTGTGTGCGCATCCCGATGGAAGAAGCAGCTTTACGGGAAGTTACGAATTACAAAGAAGTCTTCTAATATACGATTTCCCTACGCAAAAAGGCTGACCCTAATAATGAGTCAGCCTTTTACTATTTTTAATTTATTTTTCAAACACAATCTCTCCGGCTATGATTGTTTTCACGACTTTTGCTTCCAGAACTTGTTCATCTGGTCCGTCAAATAAATCTCGATCAAAGACGGTAAAATCCGCGTCAAAGTTCTTCTTAATGTAGCCTCTTTCATGTTCCTTGCCAATAGCCATTGCACTGCCAATCGTATATAGGGCAATCGCGTCATATCGACTGAGTTTTTCCTGTGGTTGATACCCGTCATGTGTGTCTCCAGGGCTCTTCCTTGCAATGGCTGCATATAAACCGAGTCGTGAATCCACTTCTTCTATTGGAGAATCTGAACCTCCGCTGCATGTAATTCTACGGTCCAATAGCTTTTTCCAAGCATACGCCCAGTCAAGTCGAGTTTCTCCCAACCTCTCTTTAACCCACGGAAAGTCCGATGTAACAAAACTTGGTTGTATATCGAGTACAATATCGAGTTTCTCCATACGGTCTACTAAATCCTCGCGTAATACATTCGCATGAATTAAACGATCTCGTTTCCCTTCTCGGACAGGATGTTTTTCTATAGCGGATACAATCATATCCATCCCCATATCACCAATTGCATGCACAGCTACTGCTTCACCATAAGAACGAGCTCTTGCCACGAGGGCATTCAATTCTTCTTGAGTATGAATTGAAATACCTGAAGTTGACATGTCGTCGGCATATGGCTGACTCAGCAAGGCAGTTCGCCCTCCGAGGGAACCATCAATAAATATCTTCATGGCGCCTGGTTCAATCCAAGGTTGATCATACGTTGCTTCATGCATCATCTCTTCAAAGACTGTATGATGGCGAAGTAAATTCACACGGAATTTGCGGTCATTTCCGATGACTGTTTTAAACGCTTGTAACGGTCGGTTGTAATCACCGTAATAACTCATATCTTCGGTATGAACGCCTGTAAAGCCTCGCGATACCAAATCGGTCAAAGCCGTTTCTAAAGAAATGACCAATTGTGTAACAGAGACTTCAGGAATATGTTTTTCTATAAAAGCCATAGCCCCGTCCAATAAGTATCCAGTTGGTTCGCCTTCATCGTCTCTGACTATGACACCATCTTCCGGGTCGGGAGTATCTTTTGTAATTCCCGCCAGCTTAAGTGCAACTGAATTTACAATCATAGCATGTCTGCAAATTCGCTTTAACACAATCGGTGAATTAGAAAGCTCGTCCAGTTCGTAGCGGGTAAGTATTTTTTGGTTGTCAAAATTATTTTCATTCCATCCTTCAGCAAGGAACCATTCTCCTTCTGGATGATTGATCAGAAGATTTTTCAAATCTGCCGTCATTTCAGTTGGAGACATATATTTAGATAAATCAATACGACGCAATTTATCACCATGACCAATCATATGTATATGGCTGTCCACAAATCCAGGATAGACAAATGCCCCCTCAAGATCGATATATTGATCTGCATGCTTTTTCATTTCTTCATATAAACCGGTATTGATAATTTTGCCGTTCTCGACCAAAACTGCATCAATAGTATGTTGTGAATCTTTCATCGTATAAAAWGTTGCATGATGAAAACAGATTTTTGTCATGATGGCACCTCCACTTTGTATAATCATAAAACAAAAACCGTCTCATTCACAATGGAATGAAACGGTTATTACTTATTTTTGTTCCTGCGCAGCTTGTTCAAAAGCTCTTGCTACAACTGTATGCACACTCGAATCTAATGGATTTGGTATTAAATCCCTTGGTTTTGTATGAATGGCAATGGCTCGAGCCGCTCCAACTAGTATCGGGTAACTGATGTCAGAACAAAATCGCCCAACTGGAGTTAGGCGATAAATTGTTATTTCTTCAGGTTCTCATTTTTTAAGTTGTCATTATATTCAATCCAGAAATCAGCATTTTTAATGCCTAAGTTTCTCGGATCAAATACTGGATCTTTGCCTTCTTTTTTCTGAGCTTCATAATCTTTAAGAGCAAGAAGAGCGGGCTTAGCTATGATGAGAATTGCAATTAAATTCAACCAGCACATTAAACCTAACCCTACATCGCCTAGTGCCCATGCTAATTTAGCTTCATTTATCGTTCCATAGAACGCTGTTATTAAGATAACAATTTTCAAAACAAAAATACCTATTTTTTCAGCATTGCCTTTCAGTAGATAAGCAACATTGGTTTCTGCCATATAGTAGTAAGCCATAATTGTCGTGAATGCAAAGAAGAACAACGCAATTGCAACAAATCCAGCTCCAATACCTGTTCCCGGCATTGCAAAATCAATTGCCGCTTGCGTGTAGCCAGCTCCAGCATCGACTCCTGGAAGGTTTTCAACAACAAATTCGCCTTCGCCGTCATCCAATTGAACATTGTACATCCCTGTGAATAAAATCATGAAAGCAGTTGCTGAACACACCAACAATGTATCAATGTACACTGAGAATGCCTGAACTAGACCTTGTTTCACCGGATGAGAAACTTCTGCCGCAGCTGCTGCGTGTGGTCCAGTACCTTGACCAGCTTCATTTGAATAGACTCCACGTTTGACGCCCCATGCAATTGCAGCACCAATCATCCCACCGAAAGTCGAGTCAAAGCTGAAAGCACTTGAAAAGATCAATCTAAGAACACTTGGCACTTCAGTAATGTTCATTCCAATAATGATAATTGCCATTAGAATGTATGCTAGCGCCATGAAAGGTACGACAAAT
>NZ_JBFUJC010000181.1:0-6301 GCF_056401595.1 Paenisporosarcina sp. P4_E4_2
CTCCTGTAGTGCCGTGATCATTTCCACCATGCCCAGGATCGACAATGATGGTTAATCCATTTAATGTGCCTTTTTTASGTTTTGATTTTGATTTCTGTTGGTGTGTTTCTTTTTCAGAGGCATCGGTAGAGATTACCCAATTGGCAACATAGCCTTTCGTGCCATTTGGCGTTTTTACTTCATACCAATCTCCATTTTGTCCGGTTGTTTCAAATGATTCGCCAGCATTTGCACGATAGACGACTTCACCCGATGTGTCAGGGGTGGAACGCAAATTCGTACCATTGTATACGATAGAGATATTTTTGATTTTCGTTTTTTTACTACCTTGTTCTTTTTTCGGCTTCTCGGAAGAAGCAGTACTGGCAGTTGCAGTCAATGTGCCATAAAAAGAATAGACCCAGCCACTTTCATTAGATGAAAGTTCGATATTCACCCAATTGTGTTGTTTTTCAATAATTTTAAAACGTTCCCCTTTATTGACGTTGGCAACTTTTTWTGCTGTTAAATCTGGTTTGGAACGGACGTTAAGACTATCAACTGAAACTTCGAACTGATTTTCTTTCTTCGCGCTTTGCTTGGAAGGCTTAGAATCGTTTGTTTGAACCGTTATGTATTCTTTCGCAACAAAACCTTTAACTTGATTAAAGGAAATTTCAGCCCATTTTCCATGATCAGTCAACAGTGTCGCTTGATCGCCGGCAGAAAGTTTTGCCAGGACCGCTGCATCAATCGAAGGTTGGGAACGGACATTTAATCTATCTACTTTAGAAACAACAAGTTGTCCGGTCGCTTGTTTCTTTTCACCCAATTGCTTCGTGTACCAAGATGCAACCCATCCCTCAGAAGTACCACGACGAACCTTTAACCAATCACCCTGTTGTTCAAGAACTAGCATTTGATCGCCCATTTCCATAGAAGCAATAATCGGATAGGCAAGTCCCGGTCCTGAACGTAAATGTAAATTTGATACAGTCGACTGGACATTTTCACCTTCAGCTTGTATAGATGAAGGTAGGATAAGAGATAATAATAAAAATAGTGCTACTAAAATTTGCCGATTTTGTCGAAGTTGAAATTTTGTCATAAAATCCCTCCTTTTTTTACATTGTAAAGACTGTTGGCTGAAAAAACTATAGCTTTCTGAAAAAAGGTTGACATCTCATACGACAGTCATTAAGATAAGGTATAATCTGAATCAAACAAATTGCCAATGACCAAGAAAGTAGCTGTTTAATACGCTGTTAAGAGAGGGAAAGACGTGGCTGAAATCTTTCCTACAGAAGCACTCAGTGAACAACACTTGGTAGGTTTTTCGTCGAAATACCCTCGCGGTGCAGTAGGCGGAAACGGAACCGGTCGTTATCCGGACTTGAGAGGACACAAGCTTTTTGTGTCAATTAGGGTGGAACCGCGGAAGCTAACATTAGCTCTCGTCCCTTGCGTTTTTGCGCAAGGGGCGGGAGCTTTTTATATTGTCCATGAAAGGAGACATTAATATGTCGATTAATGTGCCAAGAGGAACAAAAGATTTACTGCCAGGTGAAACAGAAAAGTGGCAAGCAGTTGAAGAATTAATTCGGGATACGTGTCGGTTGTTTCAGTATAAGGAAATCCGTACACCTATTTTTGAACATACTGAACTGTTCACGCGAAGTGTAGGGGATACGACAGATATCGTACAAAAAGAAATGTACACGTTTACCGACAGAGGCGATCGCTCCTTAACTTTACGCCCTGAGGGAACAGCATCAGTCGTACGTTCATTTGTAGAAAATAAATTATTCGGACTGCCTAATCAACCGGTTAAATTATATTACATGGGTCCGATGTTCCGATATGAGCGTCAACAAGCGGGTCGCTACCGTCAATTCGTACAATTCGGCGTTGAAGCAATCGGAAGTAAAGATCCAGCAATTGATGCTGAAGTCATGGCACTTGCTATGAATGTCTATAAAAAAGCAGGATTGAAGAAAATCAAATTGGTTCTCAACTCTTTAGGAGATACAGAAAGCCGACAAGCTCACCGTGATGCATTAATTGCTCACTTTGCTCCTCACATCCAAGAATTTTGTTCGGACTGTCAAAACCGTCTGCAAAAAAATCCGCTTCGTATTCTTGATTGCAAAGTAGACCGTGAGAATCCATTAATGGGTACAGCTCCTCAATTACCGGACTACTTAAATGAAGAATCTCTGACTTATTTTGAAAAAGTAAAACACTACCTTGATATTTTATCGATTAAATATGAACTCGATCCGAATTTAGTACGTGGTCTTGATTATTACAATCACACAGCTTTTGAAATCATGAGTGAAGGTGAAGGCTTTGGCGCCATAACGACTCTTTGTGGCGGTGGCCGCTATAATGGGTTAGTCGAAGAACTAGGTGGACCAGATTCTCCTGGGATTGGCTTTGGTATGAGTATCGAACGATTATTATTGGCATTGGAAGCAGAAGGTGAATCGTACACAAATAGCGATTCACTCGACTTTTATGTGGTAGCAATGGGTGAAGCTGCGAAAGATAAAGCCGTTTCATTCGTTTCCCAACTTCGTCAAAACAATATTTCAGCGGAAATGGATTACTTAGACCGTAAAGTGAAAGCACAAATGAAATCGGCCGATCGTCTGAACGCAAAATTCTCAGTAGTTATCGGAGATAATGAACTGGAAACGGGCAAAGTTTCACTGAAATATTTAGCAAATGGTACGCAGCAGGAATTGGCATTCGATGAAATTGTTGAACAATTTGAAGAAATCGCAACTAGAGCAATGGAGGAATTAGCATGACAAAACGTACACATCCATGTGGAGAAGTAGCAGAACAGGCAATTGGGCAACAAGTCGTATTAAAAGGATGGGTTCAAAAAAGACGTGATTTGGGCGGATTGATTTTCGTGGATCTTCGCGACCGTTCGGGCATCGTACAAATTGTTTTCAACCCGGACATTTCCCAGGAAGCGTTGGCTATCGCAGACAAATTACGTAATGAATTTGTCGTTGAAGTGAGCGGGGAAGTAGTTGCCCGTCAAGAATCACAAGTGAATCCTAACATGGTAACGGGACGTATCGAAGTTCAGGCAAATCTTGTGACCATTGTTAATGAAGCGAAAAATCCACCATTTGCGATTGAAAACCAATCAGATGTCAGCGAAGACTTACGATTGAAATATCGTTATTTAGACCTTCGCCGTCCTGTAATGTATGAAACATTTAAAATGCGTTCAGAAGTAACAAAATCGATTCGACGATTCTTGGATGAAGAAACATTCCTTGAAGTAGAAACACCAATCCTTACGAAATCAACACCGGAAGGAGCACGTGACTATTTAGTACCAAGCCGTGTGCATGACGGTGAATTTTACGCATTGCCACAATCACCTCAATTGTTCAAACAAATGCTGATGGTGTCAGGCTTTGAAAAATACTACCAGATTGCGCGTTGTTTCCGCGATGAAGATTTACGTGCAGACCGTCAACCTGAATTTACTCAAATCGACATGGAAATGAGCTTCATGTCAATGGAAGATATTCTTGAAATGAACGAACGCATGATGAAGAAAATGATGAAAGACGTCAAAGGCATTGAAATTGAAACGCCTTTCCGACGCATGAAATACACAGAGGCAATGGATCGATTCGGTTCTGATAAACCTGATGTCCGTTTTGGTCTTGAACTTCAGGACGTATCAGCATTGGTTGCGGATTCTTCATTCAAAGTATTTGCTGGTGCCGTTGAAAATGGTGGCCAAGTGAAGGCAATCAATGTCAAAGGGTCAGCTGACAATTATTCACGAAAAGATATCGATGCGTTAGGTGAGTTTGCCGGTCGCTACGGTGCGAAAGGTCTTGCGTGGTTAAAAGTCGACGCAGAAGGATTGAAAGGACCAATCGCTAAATTCTTTGAAGGTGAAGCCGGCGAGAAATTAGTTCAAACACTAAGCGCTGAAGCAGGAGATTTATTGTTGTTTGTTGCAGACAAAAAATCGGTTGTTGCCGATGCTTTAGGTTCGCTTCGCATGAAATTAGGAAAAGAACTTCAATTGATCGATGAAAGCAAATTTGCTTTCTTATGGATTATTGATTGGCCGTTATTTGAATATGACGATCAGGAAGGTCGTTATTATGCAGCTCACCATCCATTCACGATGCCTTTCGTTGAAGACATCGAATTAATGGATACGGACCCAGCAAGCGTCCGCGCACAAGCCTATGACTTAGTGTTAAATGGCTATGAGCTAGGTGGCGGATCACTGCGTATTTATGAACGTGATGTGCAAGAAAAAATGTTCAGTATTCTTGGTTTCTCTCAGGAAGAAGCGACAGCTCAGTTCGGCTTTTTGCTTGAAGCGTTTGAGTATGGAACACCTCCGCACGGTGGTATTGCATTAGGATTGGACCGATTAGTTATGTTATTGGCTGGTCGCACAAACTTACGTGACACAATTGCTTTCCCTAAAACTGCGAGTGCCAGCGATATTTTAACAAAAGCACCAAGCCCAGTCTCGGAAGAACAATTGAAAGATTTATCATTGGCAATTAGTATTCAGAAAAATCTAAAATCAGGTGAATAAGAGGCTTGAATTTCTAAAATAGATATGATAGGATACTTGTAACACGAATCCTGATGTGTTCGTTAATTGCCAATCGCTTTTGACCGAACAATAATATCGTCGGGAATCCTCCTTTTATAATGGCTAACATGCCCCCAGGGGACGTTATAAGTTGTAAAGTGGATACCCACCTGCTGTGTGCGGGTTCAAAACGATACGCTTCATAATGACGGCACGATTGGGATTCGTCCTACATTATGAATAATCCCTCTAGCTTGTTTCAAGCTAGAGGGTTTTTAATGATTACAATCCCGACTAAAACGATATAGATTGTGAGGACATCATATGTTACACCAATTTTCACGAAATGAATTAGCCATAGGTACTGAAGGTGTCGACCTGCTAAAAAACACGACAGTCGCTATTTTGGGTGTTGGAGGCGTAGGTTCTTTTGCTGCGGAAGCATGTGCAAGAAGCGGCATCGGGAAAATCATCCTCGTTGATAAAGACAATGTAGATATTACAAACATCAATCGCCAATTGGTTGCTTATACATCAACAGTAGGACGCTCGAAGTCCGAAGTAATGAAGGAACGAATTTTGGACATCAATCCTGCATGTGAAGTACATGATTTGCACATGTTCTATACAGAAGAAACATACGAAGAATTCTTCAGCCATAACTTGGATTACGTGATTGATGCTTCTGATACTATCATTTACAAAATCCATTTAATGAAAGAATGTCTGGCTCGAGGCGTCAAAATCATTTCAAGTATGGGGGCAGCAAATAAAACCGACCCTACACGCTTCAAAATTGCTGATATTTCTAAAACACATACGGATCCCTTGGCAAAAGTGATTCGTACAAAACTTCGTAAAGAAGGAATCTATAAAGGAATTCCTGTTGTTTTTTCTGATGAAAGCCCGATTGTCGTTCGAGAAGATGTGGTGGAAACAGTCGGTAAGCCGGATGCGAAAATTCGTAAGGCAAAAATGCCACCATCGTCGAACGCATTCGTACCGTCTGTTGCCGGATTAGTGGCAGCAAGCTGGGTTATTAACGATATTACAAAAGAAATTCCGATAAAACGCGTACGTTCTAATTAATTTGAGAAGGCGACCCTTCAAGTTTAATTGGGGTGGCCTTTTTTCTTGTGATGAATTAGGGGATAGGGGCAACTATTCGATCGATAGGGGCAACTTTTGTGCGGAATGGGGCAACTTTCACGTTTATAGGGGCAACTAACCAATTTCCTCCTAATTCTTCACCACAACACATAAAAAGACCTGAGCCGCTCGCTGGCGATTCAGGTCTTCTTTCCTTTAAATGATTCCAACTTTTGATAAATACCCGCGAGTTTCTTTTCTTCGCCCGCGAGCACCGGATTGTAATACTTCGAACCAATCAAATTGTCAGGCAGATAGGTTTGATTGACCCAACCGCCAAATGATCCAATCGGTGTGTTGTGCGGATATAAATATCCTTCGTGTCCGAGTGCAGCTGCTCCTGCATAATGTGTATCTTTGAGATGGCTCGGGATATCGCCAACTTTTCCGGCATGAATGGAAGCAATGGCAGCATCAATGGCTTTATAAGCTGAATTGGATTTCTCCGATAAACACATTTCCACGACAGCATTTGCCAACGGAATGCGAGCTTCCGGCAACCCCAATCGTTCAGCTGCCTGGATGCTCGCAAGAACGTGCGCGCCAACTGCTGGATTTGCAACGCCGATATCTTCG
>NZ_JBFUJC010000182.1:0-6235 GCF_056401595.1 Paenisporosarcina sp. P4_E4_2
GCCTAGAATCTCGACAAAATGGGAAGAAAAATACAAAAGACCATATAATGAACAAGATGTAGAGAATCTATATACTGAATTTGTACCTGCACTCATGTCTTCCTTAATCGAGTATACAGATCCTATTCCAGAGGTTGTGGAGACTGTGCAAATATTAAGAAACCAAGGATTGAAAATCGGTTCAACAACAGGATATACACAAACTATGATGGATGTTGTTGTTCCTAATGCTTTGAAAAAAGGCTATAGTCCAGATTTTTATATTACACCGGATGGAACAAACTCTATTGGAAGACCGTATCCTTATATGATATATCGCAATATGGAAGCATTAGAATTATCAGCATCATGGAAGGTAGTAAAAGTAGGAGATACTACTTCAGATATTAAAGAGGCGGTTAATGCAGGCGTTTGGTCAGTGGGTGTCGTKATCGGCAGCTCTGAAATGGGATTAAGTTTAGATGAATTTAATGCTCTATGTAAAGAAGAACAAGAGAAAGTGATCTCTAAAACAGAAAAATCCTTTTTACAAAATGGAGCAGATTTTACAATCAAATCGATGAGCGAATTGCCACCATTAATTGAGAGAATCCATCACCTTATTTCAGATGGAAAAAGACCTAATGCTAAATAAGCTAAACTAAAAGATTGACGGGGTTAGTAACTTTAGTCAGCTACGGACATAATAGTTAAGTCAGTTAACGCTAAAGGTTTAGAAAAGATTAAATCAACCACGTCAACACCTTGTCTGACTGGAATCAAAGATGCTGATGGATGAATACTATATAACTGATACATAGTTATATAATTAAAGATAATAGGTGATAGCCTGTTAGGAAAATGAATATTCTGTATCGGACAACTAAGAGCAAACCTTTAATACAGGTTTTGCTCTTTTTTTATTCCGGATATTTTTGACAACCGGAACACCCCTAGATTCCAGAATTTCCATTACTATCATCATTTGAGAATGATACATGGAAAAGGCTTGTTGCACTAACGAGGGCGTCTCTTTCTTATTCAACTAACGGGTGCTTTAGTTGAAGATTCGATTTCCGAAATAATCAATCTTTTTTATAAAAGTGAATAGCAATAAACAGGTGAAACCTCGTATGTTGATCAAACTTTGTTCAAAATACGAAGTTTGTTTATCACCTAAAAATTGAGGATTCTCGCTAAATTTTAATCAATCATTATTCAAAGGTTATAATTGGATTAATAATCATAGTATTAATACTTGGATCTGCATTAAATCTTAATACACAAGAAGAACAAATATCCCAACTAGAATTGCAATGGCTGATAAAAAATTTCCGTGACTCAAATAATACTTTAAAAAACAAGACCACTTATCCCTGATAAATGGTCTTGTTTTTTTGTGTAGAATTGAAGAACTTTTCAGTCATTATGGTAAAATGAGAGAGGTGTTTGAATTGTTAAGGGGGATATATATGGAAACGACAGAGAGATTTATTGACTATGTTAAAAAAATGCAGGCCTACACGGAAGTAATTGGTCTGATGTATTGGGATTTACGTACTGGTGCTCCGAAAAAAGGAGTCAATCAACGTTCCGAAGTGATAGGGACAATGTCTTCAGAATTATTTGCAATGCAAACATCTGATGACCTGGCGGGCATGCTTGAAGAACTTGAAAATAATTTAGAATCATTGGATCCAATTACAAAACAAACGTACAAAAAAGTTAAAAAAGAATATGATATGAACAAAAAAATTCCCGCTGATGAACACAAAGCATTTGTAATTTTGACTTCGAAATCTGAATCCGCATGGGAAGAAGCAAAGGACAAATCGGACTTTAAGATGTTCTATCCGTATTTAAAAGAAATCGTAGAAACGACAAAAAGATTCGTTACTTATTGGGGTGTAAAGGATAACAATCCTTACAATACGCTCCTTGATGAATATGAACCAGGAATGACAACTGACATATTGGATGAAGTATTTGGCGAATTAAGAAACCGAATCGTGCCATTGGCGAAAAATATTGCAGATTCTCAAAATCAACCAAAAACTGATTTCTTATTCAAGACGTTCCCGAAAGATAAACAAAAACAATTCAGCTTGGATATTTTAAAGCAGCTAGGTTATGATTTCGAAGCGGGACGCTTGGATGAAACGGTCCATCCTTTTGCTACTGGTTTGAACTGTGGAGATGTCCGCATTACAACAAAATATGATGATAATGATTTCCGTTCAGCGGTATTTGGAACGATTCATGAATGTGGCCATGCACTATATGAACAAAATTTCTCAGAGGAACTTGAAGGTCTCCCATTAGCAAGTGGCACATCTATGGGTATTCATGAATCCCAATCCTTGTTTTACGAGAATTTTGTCGGGCGTAATGAAAAGTTCTGGGAGCATAATTATGAAACACTTCAGTCCTACGCTCCGGAACAGTTTGGTCATATTGCAGTTGAAGATTTCCTGGCAGCAATCAATGAATCAAAATCTTCGCTTATTCGAATTGAAGCGGATGAGTTAACATATCCATTGCATATCATGATTCGCTATGAAATTGAAAAAGGTCTCTTCAATGGAGACATGAAAGTAGAAGATCTGCCTCAAATCTGGAACGATAAATACGAAGAGTATTTGGGGGTTAAACCTTCCAATGATGGAGAAGGAATTTTGCAGGATGTGCACTGGGCTGGAGGTGCCTTCGGTTATTTCCCGTCTTACGCACTCGGCTATATGTATGCATCTCAATTAAAAGCAGCGATGTTGAAAGATTTGCCTAACTTCGATGAATTATGTGCTAATGGTGATTTGGAACCAGTGAAAAACTGGCTGACAGATAAAGTACACCGTCACGGCAGTATGAAAAAGCCATTGGAAATTCTAACAGAAGCTACTGGCGAAGGGTTGAACGCAACATATCTTGCTGAGTATTTGGAGGAAAAGTATTCTCGTTTATATAAATTGAATTCATAATATCGGAGGATTGCTATGGGGGGACGCACATGAAGAGAATTGCAATTATTTCAGATATTCATGGAAATATGCCTGCCCTGGAATCGGTTTTTGAGGATATTCAACTTCATACGGAATTATCGAGCATGTTGGAAACAGTGTCAGTGTTCAACTTGTACGGGTACCATATGATAAGCAAGCGGTATTACAAAAAGCAAAAGATCTCGGGATGCCGAACATAGATGTTTATGAAGCAGAGATTTTGGATTGCATATATAGAGGTCAACAAAAGAAAGAAGCTCAGGCAACATGAGCTTCTTTTTTTGTTGGCTTTGATAAGGGAATTATAGAGATAAAAGTGGGAAAATCAGTTGCAACCAACCCCGACTTTCCACCAATATCGTTACTAGTTAATATGAGATGAGAGTTTGACAAGGTGACATTTTATATTACTTTTTTTGTTTTAGACGAGTATACTAGCATAATTTTTAAAATAAATAAATTTCCAATTATTGTTAAGTTGGTTCTTTTGACATAGATGAAAATGAAAGTTTTATAAAAATATAGTTTTGAAGGGGGAGTAGTTTACCTTTAATAAGAAATTCAAAAATTTGTTAAAGCAGTAGGATAAACTTGAAAATTTAGCCATTTATTTAACTGTAAAATGGAAATTCAAAGGGTTTTATATAGCGCAAAAGTCTCGTGTAATGAAAACTCATAAGAACATACAAATTTCCCAATTATGCAAGCAATTAGTCTATATTACTTATTTTATGGGTTTTTTATACATAGAGTCGAGATTGGGAAATAATATCTATACGTCAAAACTCAATCCTAGCATGGGGAAATAGAATTTTATTGATCTCGTATTAAATCATGTTTTGTATCATTATACCTAATTTTAAATAGGTACTAAATATCAATTATGAAAACGATGAATTTTAGCGACAAATTATGACAAAAAAACGGCTTTCTTTCTTTTATAGTTTGATTAACAACTAGAGATTCACGATCGACACCACTGATACTGTTTGCCTACATGATTAGGGAAAGGGGGCCATGGGTGTTTTTATTTGGTCATTTTTGTGGGAATGTAAAATGCAATCCGCTTTACGAAAGGCAAGAAAGGTAGATTAAAAGGGAGGAAAGAAGATGACGAAGAAAAATAGTTCTAAAAAGTCTTTCAACATTGCTGTTTCTTTACTCATGACATTGTCTCTAATCGCACCTGGAGTCGCGAGTGCCGCATCAACTAGTAAACTGCACCAGTCGCTTAATAATTCGAACGTGAATACAATCGAAAAAGTGAGCAAACGATTGCTGTCGGATTTTAAAGAAGATGAGAAAGTTACCTTCTTAATAAAATTCAAAGAAAAAGCGGATGCGCAAAAAGTGGTAGAAGAGGCTAGGAAAAGTTCTCAAAAAGCGAAATTATCTTCTAAAAAATCATTAATGGTCCAGCGTTCTGCATTAGTGTCTGAGCTAAAAGCGACTTCCCTTCAAGAGCAGCAAGATGTAAAACATTATCTTGAACAAGAAGCTGCTAAAGGTAATGTTGAAGATATCCACTCGTATTATATTGTAAACGGGATGGCTGTTACAGCAACGAAAGAAGTAGCAGAAAAAGTAGCTTCTTTTGCGGAAGTTGAAAAAGTGCTGCCGAATGAAATGCGACAGCTTTTCACAACAAAAACGAAAGAAGCTGTGGCGCCTGAATCTGAAGTTGCCAATATTGAATGGAATGTTCAACGTGTTAAAGCGCCAGACGTATGGGCGATGGGAATTGATGGAGCAGGAACGGTTGTAGCGAGCATTGATACGGGGGTTCAATGGGATCATCCAGCATTAAAAGAAAAATACCGTGGTTACAATTCTTCAACAGGTCAAACAGATCATGACTTTAACTGGTTTGACGCTACAGCTGGACAAGCTACACCTTATGATGATCATGGTCATGGTACTCACGTGACTGGAACAATGGTAGGTAGTGAAACAAACGGTTCCAACCAGGTTGGAGTAGCTCCTGGTGCTAAATTCATTTCTGTAAAAGCTTTTACTCCAAATGGTGGTACAGATGCGGATTTATTAGAAGCTGCACAATGGATTTTAGCACCAACAGATTCTGAAGGAAATGCCCGTGTTGATATGGCTCCAGATGTTGTAAACAACTCTTGGGGTGGTGGTCCAGGTCTTGACGAATGGTATCGTGATGTAGTCAACAACTGGCGTGCAGCAGAAATTTTCCCTGAATTTTCAGCAGGAAACACAACGCCAACAAATCCAGGTGGTCCGGGTTCTGTTGCATCACCTGCAAACTATCCTGAATCATTTGCAACAGGTGCAACTGATATTAACAACATAGTAGGTAATTTCTCTTTACGAGGACCTTCTCCTTATGCTGAAATCAAACCAGATATCTCAGCTCCAGGAGTAAATATCCGTTCTTCTGTACCCGGTGGTGGTTATGAAGGCGGCTGGAATGGAACATCAATGGCTGGACCAGCTATATCCGGGGTCGCGGCATTGTTGCGCCAAGTAAACGCTAACTTAACCGTTGATGAAATGGAGCAAATTTTACTTGAAACAGCAATCCCATTAACTGACTCACAATATCCACAAACACCGAATCACGGGTATGGATATGGTTTAGTTAATGCGTATGAAGCGGTGTCTTCAATCATGAACGGTATTGGAAAAATTGGTGGACAAGTTACGAAACAAGGTGAAGATGAGGAAGCACCAGTCTTTGAACATAGTTCTCCTATAGAAACGTATGAAGGTATGGATCTGGACTTGGCTGTTACAGTAACAGATAACATCAGCGTTTCATCAGTTAAATTAAGTTATTTAGATAGAAACAATGAATGGCAAACTATGGCGGCTTCACGAATTTCTGGTGACTACAAAGTTGGTGAATACGCTGTTACGATTCCTGGAAATTCAGTAACAGGGGAATCATTCACTTATAAATGGATCATCAATGATTTCGGAAACAACGTTGTCAATAGTGAAGAATATTTGGTTGAAGTGAAACCGGGTATTACTGTTGGTTACTTCCAAGATTTTGAAACTGCTGCAATTGGCTGGAGTTCATTTGGTGAAATGAACAGCTGGGAGTGGGGAGTTCCAACTTCTGGACCTGGAAATGCCGCGTCTGGTGAAAAAGTATATGCAACAAATTTAGAAGGTAAGTATGACAGTAACATGAACGCAACACTTGTTCTCCCTCCAGTTGATCTGCCAGAAGGTAATTCGTATCTGCAGTTCAAACACTGGTATAGTTTTGAAAAAGGTTCTCT
>NZ_JBFUJC010000183.1:0-6223 GCF_056401595.1 Paenisporosarcina sp. P4_E4_2
ATACAAGGACATCTGATTTACAGATGTTAGATTTAAATTCAATTATCTATGATATTTCACCTTTAATAAAGATTGATACATTTAATCAAAATAAACTTATTCAATTCGATACTAAAGACATCCCAGAATTGCTTTTAAATCGTAATGAGATACGGCAATTAGTAATAAACCTATACCGTAACGGCTTAGAAGCGATGAGCACAGGGAAAGTGCTATCCATCAGTACCTACATAGAAGATGAAAATTGTGTGGTTCTTGCAGTGCGGGATCAAGGAGAAGGTATCAGGCAAGAAATATTAGAGAAACTGGGTACTCCATTCTATACAACCAAAGATAATGGCACTGGCTTGGGGTTAGGCATTTGTTACGCCATTGCTGCCCGTCATAATGCGAAAATTGAAATTCAAACTGGATTAGATGGCACTACTTTTTTTGTTAAATTCTATTCTAAAAACAATTTGAATAATCCTCATTTAGATTAGTCACGGAGAACCGTATCATAAGTAAATGAGGTTCTAATTTGTTTAACAAAATTTCAGGTACCTGTTCAAGGAGTATTGATAAATGTTTAAGTTTCCATGTTTGTTCATCAACTTTTTTCTTTTATAGATATTGAGGAGTGGCTCGTAAGCCTTCCTTTGAAATCCTTACATAATAAATCCGTTTTCACATTTATTGATAACGTTAGCAAAGGATTAGTCTATTCAAAAGTATTACTTTAGAGAAAAATGTAGGTGTTAATTTGGATAAAGGAATTGTGTGTGTTGAAAAATGTATGATGAAGTCGATTGAATGGATCAATGAACCACGGGGGCTTTATGCAAGTATGGAGCCGGCGTGCAATTTCAAAAAGCTTTATAAACAGCCATGACGAAACAAACATATAAATATAATAAGAGGTAGTTCCTACAAGTGTATTTGTAATAAGGGACTGCCTTTTTTGTATAAGTATTGGTTAACATATTTGCAAGGTATATAGATCGATTTTGCTGGAAAGGAGGATATTCTTATGAAGAATAAAAGCGAAATCATGGAGATCATTCAGCAATTGGATCATCATATTGCAGATGATTTTGAGGCACAGGACCTAGACTTTAAACAATGGAATTTTAGTGCTGTGGAGGAAAACGTCAATAAAATGATTAAATACGCTGTTTGTATGGCAAATGGCGGCGGGGGCAGCGTTGTTTTCGGCGTGGCCGACAAAATGCAGGGAATAGACAATGTTTTAATAGGGATTCCATTTGATATAGACATAAAAGAATTACAAAAAAGGATATTTGAAAATACGGATCCACACATAACCCCTTCGTTTGATGAAATATTTTATAAAGATCATTCAATCCGGCTCTTGGTCATGAACGTTTTGCCGAAAACACCGCCTTATACAACAACGAAGGGTACAGCAACCATTAGGCAAGGAAAAGAGTGTCTGCCGTACAGAAACAATTCGTAGGGATAGTCTGATTTTATGATTAGGATCGTTTGGAAGGGACGGAGAGGTATACATCTTGTTCTTCAGGCAATTACGAATTATAAAGAATAAGATATAATTCAAAAGGCTAGAAAAGTAGACAATACTTTAAAGTTTTAATGATAACTAGTATTGAAAAGAAACAAACTTTTCCTAATTCCTACTTAATTATTGGGCCTTGATTCAAAATAACACCTCATTTAGATACATCACGGGGAACCGTATCATAAGTAAATAGGGGTTTTTCTGAAATTGAATCAGTGAATTTCTATAATGTGGGAGATATGCTTTTTAGCTTATTGCAGTACTCTATTCTACACAGTTCTATTAAATGGGTTTATTTTTATGAATCTACCAACATGATGGAATTTGAGACATATCCAATCAAATGGAACAATGAACTGCCCCGTAAAAGTTAGACACAAATCCAGCTTTTACGGGGTGTTTTTATATATAAGAGATTATTTGGTTCTGGGGGGCTATTAAATTTTAAGTTGATGGAGATGGAGTCCCGCCCACATTTTAACGAAAATWTACGCTAAACAAATTTCGATATAAAATGGGTCTAATTTCCTGCTTTGTTAGAGATTCGACTCTAATTTTTTAGACTACTAAATCCATAATTATTTTTCCCACCATTTTGATTGAATAGGAAATTTGTTGCTAAAAATACTGAAGCTACGTTAATTACAAGGGCAACAATATTTAAAAAGTCAGTTGTCGGCCCAAACACAATAATCAATGATGTTATTGCGACAAACAATGGAATTGCCTTATTTATATTTGTGACTAGTTGTTGCTTGTGAAAATGTCTTAGTATGAAAAAAATACCTATTAAAATTGGTGCAGTAAGGAATAATCCTAAATATCCCCATGCATCTTCAATAAACCAAGGGAAAAAGCGCATACGTGAAGTGAAAATAAACAGATTTAGTACGATAGTTCCTACTAATATACTGTTTAATATAATGACTCTCTTGTTTTTATCCATTGTAATTTCTCCTTTAAAATTTAATTACTCCTTAGTTAATTCGTAAAAACGATTCATAACTTCTTCCTCTTCAAACGTGCTATACCACCTATAATCACTACCATCTAAAATACGATAATGTTGGCTGATCACATTTTGTTGTACTCGAAATTTTCCTTTTTTCGCAATCTCATTCCAAAACATTTTTCCTCCTAATGTTTTTACTTTTGGAGTATTCATACCATCGTGAGCTAGAGTTTCAATTACTTCAAAAGGTTCTTCTCCTAAAATGTGTTCTAGGATTTGACTATCCTTAAATAAGGCACAAACTACGACTGCATTCGTCCAACCAATTGATGTTCTTTCTTTTTCAACTTGAACCAGTGTCTTTTTGGAAATCCCTAGAACAGTAGCCATTTTTTCTTGAGAATATCCTTTTTCAAGACGAATTAGTCGAACATTCTTAGAAATCAAATCAATTACAGTTTCTTTATTCAAATAACATCACCTCCATGTAACAGTGTTAAATTCCACTAATAGTGTAATATTACACCGCTATTAGCCTTTTGTAAATGGTACATCCAATACAATGGTTGTAACGATAGACCCTTTAAGCCCAAGATGTTCATCTGATAGTGGATGGGCAATAATGTTTCCAATGACTAAAGCAATAGCGAAATCAAGAGTCTTAATTGAGAGATGACACGCTGACTTAATACTCTAGTAACAGTTAATAAGAAGAAAAAAGCAACAATAGCTCGAAGAATCCACTCAAAGGTAGTAAGTGTTTCTTGGCCTTGAAAAAATCCATATAATACACATCCTTTATCAAAATAGCTATCACATAGTTTAACTCTGATATTATTTAAATAATCCATAATTAGTGATAAATTTAAATGAAGGAAGTAACTGATTAATAGAGCGTGGTTTACATTTGTATTTTCCAGAGATTTTTAAGTAGGTTTTATAAATCAAATGAAAAAAACTTACAGGGGCTTCAGTTTGTAGTTGCAAGTAACAAAAATATTTGATTGGTAAAACCTCATTTTGGAGTATCACGGTAAATCCGTATCACAAAAGAGTTTGTCGATGTTCTAACGTGGAAAGACTGAATTTACATAAATAGAGAGGATGTACATATGAAAATAAATCGATTAATTGCTAATAACATTAATCAATTAGATGCCGTACTGCCAGTAAATCAATCGTTAGGAATTGCAGGTTTGTCTGGGTCCGGAAAAACCACTTTTAGTCAAACCATTGGTGAAGAGTCCAAGAAGCGTCTCGTTTCATTATTGCCTAAGGCAGAATATCAGTATTTGTTTTCTAAAATTATGGAAACAAATTTCAGTGCCATCAAAATGGAAGACATGCCTTTAGTGCTTTTTCTTGGAAGAGCATCGATTTCTTCTAATCCGCGGTCTACCATTGGCACCCATACGGGCGTTTTTAAAGAGATTCGTGTTCGTCTTGCTGAAAAATTTAATCTTTCTCCAGAAGTTTTTTCATTTAATAATGAATTAGGCTGGTGTCGGGATTGTAAAGGACGTGGCACGACCAAAAATGTGGAATGTAAAAAGTGCAAGGGCAGTCGTTATAACCAAGAAGTTGAGCAATATACGATTGAATTACTTGGAAAACCACATAGTATTTCCGAACTCAACGACTTAAGCATAGAAACCATTCTCTCATTAGCTGAAGTTTTGCACATTAGTGAAGCGAAGCAGCATATTCTCCAAAATATAATTAATATGAATATTGGTTATTTAACATTGAATCGGATAATGGGGACTTTATCAGGCGGGGAATTAACACGGCTTTACTTGGCCGAGTTCATGGCAGCCAGTGAAAATACCGTTATTATTATTGATGAAATCTCGGTTGGCCTTGATCACGAAACACTATTGAAAATTTTAGAACAGATAAAACAATTAGGGTATAAGAATCAAATCTGGCTCATCGATCATTCTGACACGGTACTCGATGCAACAGATGAGCAATTGTTCTTTGGACCAGGAAGTGGCAAGTATGGCGGCAAAATTGTAGAAGAATCCCCACGTCCAAAACCAATCATCTGGAAACGAAATCAGGCTATGCCAACAGAATACTATCAATTCCAGGATCTTTACTGCCGAAATATTCAAATAGATGAAATCCAAATTCCCAAAAATAGACTTGTCACTTTTACTGGTGAGTCTGGATGTGGTAAATCCACTCTCGTCAATGAGTGTATCACCAAAGATTTTATGAAGCGATATCCAAAAGATAAACTAGTCATGGTTGGGCAAGATCGGAATCAATCGATTACGAGCCGGTCAACCGTTGCGACGTTTCTTGATATTAAGAAGAAACTCACTAAATATAGTGACGAGATAGATGATATTTTTCTACGTTCAATTGAAGATATTATTGATGAACTCCCTAAGGAAGACATCGCTCATAAACGCTTGAGCTTATTGATCAAACTTGGACTTGGTTATTTGACGTTGGAAAGAAAAACACAAACTTTATCAACAGGTGAATTTCAATGTGTTCATTTAGTTTCTGAGTTGTTTACCAACGCCAAAAATCCACATACGTTGTTTATTTTTGACGAGCCTTCAAAAGGGTTATCACAAAATATTTTAAACCAATTTATTGATAGTGTTAGGGTCATTCTAGAGAATGAATCTGTCTCCATCATGATGATTGAACATAATGCATATATGCTGGAAAGCTCTGATTTTATTGTTGATTTCGGTAAAAGACAGCTTGCACCTGTTCAACATCTTGATGTTGTCAGTCATGAAGAGTATTACCGTCAAAAAAATAGTGAAGAAGTTGCTCCATTGCACATTTCTTCGACACTCAAGCAGCGAAACGGTATTCACTACTTAGAAGAAAATCATTTGGTCTACTTTAAAAATGCAGAAAATATCTATAAGGGCGGCATTCTAAAAAGCCTTTCACCTATGGCTCGGTTGATTTATGGTGAATATGAATCCGACACCATCGCACCCGTTATCGCTATTGATCTTGAAAGGCACTTGTATAGTCAATATAGCTTCCTCTATGAAATGGGAGGGCTGATCAACCATATCGTTGCTGCCCATCCGACCAATAAAGATACAAGAAACTTCGATTTCTATAATCAAGAAAACCATTGTCCATGTTGTTCCGGCCGTCGGGTCATTGAGAAATTCAATTTTGATGTGGTCATTCAGGACAAAACTGTGCCATTCTGGGATGGCTTATTACATCCAGACGTCATGGAGGTATTGAAATATTATCAATATCCAAAGTTGCAATTCCTGTTTGATGAGATAAAGAATGAACTCGGACAAGATATCAGCAAGAGCTTCAATGAGATGACTGAAGCGGAAAAGCACACCTTTTTATATGGTTATTGGGAAAAGTCGTTTTACGATAAAGCAGGCAAGGCTTCGAGAACATGGGAAGGCTTTAATATAATTATTGGCCGTTATATGTTTATTTCGAAATCCATCATTAAAGATCATATGAAGGAATCGAAAGAGATGATTGCCTGTCCTGTTTGTCAGGGAACAGTGTTAAACCATCATAAAAAACTGACATTTGGTGGGATCGATATTCGTGAACTCATTCAACAACCGATCGATCAAGTCATAAAAACAGTAGGGAAGTTGCCGGAACTGGAAAAACTAAAAGCGGTTGTTGGCGGCGATATGGCGCTTACTGAAGATGTTTCCCTCCTTTCTAGGGGAACGCAAGTGGCACTGAAAATGCTGGAACTGGAACAGGCAAGCTTTATTGACTACGAG
>NZ_JBFUJC010000184.1:0-6187 GCF_056401595.1 Paenisporosarcina sp. P4_E4_2
CTCTAAACCTCTACAAAAGTTCTGTAACGCTAATACCCCTATTAGATTAGCCAGCATCACATCAATATTAATTGTAATTTCCGTGTTATTCACTCATACCGTTAAAGCATTTTCTGACTTTTTATCAATAGCTTCTTTTAAAAGATTTTGAAGAACAGCCGCAAAGGTTGCAATTACGCTTGAAGCAAAAGTGCACATTAATCCCAGTCCTATAACACTTGCTACATCACCTTCAATAAATAAAACTACGAATATTATTCCTAATACAATTAAGGTACTGATTATGATTGCACAGTATTTTATATACCTCAAAGCGTTAACAGATACTTCCGAGAAAGCCTTGTTCCAATCTATGTAGGTTAAAAGTTAAATGCTTGATACAACGCAACAAAAAATGGAATAGACAATACATACCCACACACTAAAAAGGGATATTGCAAGTAAGCAGTCTCTGGATTCGCTTCTGCATCTCTACTGGCTATCCAAGGCAACCAAAATAGACACAAAGCAAGCACTGTAATTCCAATAAGAAAAATAACTAACTTTAAGAAAATTATTGATCCTTGTTTGCGTTTCATAAAAAAGCGGCTCACTTATTTTATTTTTGTCAATTTGACTTTACCACACGATTTATCGTTTTAAAATAAAAAAATATTGATTTCAATTACATTATTATTGTTTCCGAAGAATCCTATTAATTTTCGACAAAATAAAAAGCATTCCTCATTACATGGAAATGCTTTATAACTTTAAACTATTCATTTTATTACTCTGAACCTTTAAGAACCCAACCTGAACTTAATTCTTTTTGTTATTCCAGTAATTATCGACTTTATTTCAAATTTCAATGACTCAGTCTTAAGATATTCTTTAATGGAATAGAGTTTGAAAATAGAAAGTTCACTTATCTGCTTCTTGACCAACATGTCCAGATGTAATCGTTTGTATTACTTTTTCTCCCAGCATTTACTCATCCCCTAAGTCGATAATCGTTTAATAAGAAAAACAGGGTTGTTTGTCATTGAAGACCTATTATACAAAGTAAAAACACAGGAGACCGTGGTGCGTTAATTAAAGTATTTTATCTACTTACCCTTAGAGTCCTTAGCGCTTCTGCAACTTTATGAGCAAAAGTTAATGGTGGTTCTACAGATTGAAAATTAATATAAAGGATGTTGGGTTTCGTATAAAGCCAATTGTTATGCAATGCACTGATAATTATTCCATTTTTCACAAGTGTGTTAACAAAATAAGGGACTTCTTTTTCAAGAATAACTGTTACTCCGCGATTAAGAGCGTACCCGTATTGATCTAAATCTTCAAACATGATTTCAGTCTCAATGTTTCCTCGAACTGGACGTCCTTGAATTGTGACTGGAATATCACGATTAATTTCTACGGAGCAAATACCATTTTCGATATCTGGTTTTCCGTTAAGAATTTGGCCGAACTGTTGACAAAGAGTGTTGAAAGTTTCCATTAGACACATCCTTAATATTTTATTCAGTTTATGTTCATGCCAGTAACTTGGTGAATTGTCTTAGATGGAAAATTGAACAGTAAAGTAATTACAATCAATTGCTCAAGTCGATTTCTGTAATTCAAGAATTATTTTTCTTCATCTGAGTGGTTAAATAATGGCGTGGTTCTGACGGTAAATCTTCCCCAGTGACCGTTTATAAGCTAGGGGATTTAGACAAATAAAAAAAGCCCTCTAGCAGCCATTAAAGACAATTAGAGGGATTAGGGCAAAGCCCTTTGTCTTCACTACGTTCGACAACTCATTTAACAGGAGTATTTATTTTAATTACTTACTACTATTGATAGCAGATTTAAAGCTATTTATTAGTTGAGTTTTTAAAGGATAAAGTGGGGCTCTTTTTTATATGAAACTTCCAGGATTCGTACATGATAAAACCTCAACCCTTCTAAACATCATAAAGGATTGAGGTTTTATCTTATGGTTTCGTTTTTTAAGGTTGCACCACCGTCATATAACGTGGAGTTGTTGAGATCTTTAGACCCGTTTCAATTTCTTCCATCTCAGCGACCACTTTATATTGCCCACTAGGTAGATCAGTTGATGGTTTCCATTCTTTTATATAAGCAGTCTCTGTATTAGCAAATTTATAAGTATCGACCACTTTTCCTGTAGGATCTTCGATTGTAATGGTCCAGTTCATTTTTTTCAGGGTAATTCCCAAAATATGACCTGGCTCCTGTTGCGTTATTGGTCTACCCCATACATCCCACGCTGAAAGGAATAACCACTGATCTATATACGAGCGATCTCCGTATATTTCATAAGTGACATTACCTGCCCAGTCAAATGGGACTACGATTACACTTTTCGGTTCAGTATCTACTAGCAAGGACGTTTGTGTTGCAGTAATATATTTAGCTTTGCCATTGACATAAACCATCGATTTTGTTAAGCCACTTCCCCCTGCATTATCCATCATGTCCCAAGTAATCAAATACTTATTTTCTGGTGTTTTGTTGACTTGAATATTTTCTACTTTTGGTGCAATAGAATCTATATTAATCGGAAGCTTAGTCTTTTGTGGACGTGCTCCTTCATAATCTAATGTGCTCTCCATAATAAATTGATACTTTCCGTCTGGAACATATTTTCCATCATCTGATTTCAAATTCCAGATATACCCACCCCAAGTGAACTCGCTATTTGACATTATATTTTTTCTGAATTTCCATGGTTCTCCAGTTCCAGTAAAATCACTGTAATCTCCAAGATAACGAACTCGATTACCTGTTGCATCTTCAACGTACATGTCCACCTTTTTTACATTCCGCAAGGTGGTAAACTGTGAATAAAGACCCTGGTTCGCAGCATGTGGAGAGATGGACATTCTTTCTTCTGCGAATGTTTTGTCCGCTTTATCATAACCAATTGCTACAGCTGGTTTACCAAGCCAGTTTTTCTGACCATAGTAAGGAAATAGAGCTGTTTCTTGTAAAAATGCATTTTTGTCCCACATCGGTGCATCTAAGTTCTGAGGTTGATCCCAGTCACCATAAAAGCCCATATACGGAATGGTTAAAGACGGAATCGAAGCTTGATCTCCATTTTTCGGAACAAAGCGAACAAATCCCTCAACAAATATATTTTTCTTCAATCCATCTGGAAGTTTAATATCCACTTTTAAATCTTGAAGATGACCTTTTTTTACGGTAAAGGTGGCAGGTGTTGTATGGCTAAAATCTTTTCCGTTGATCTTCGCTGCTGCTCCTTCGATACGCTTACTTGTTAGCTTTAGCACTTCCATCGTCTTTTCAATTTTCCCATCGCGATTTAAATCTAGGTCTTTCTGCTCGGTATCATCTGTTAAAAGGTCTAGATAGACATCATAAGTAATCTCTTCTGGGGTAGATTTACCCGCTAACGCCTCTACCTCCAGCATAAATTTTACTTTATCTTGCTTAATCTCTTTTAACTCCACAGCAGCTGCATTTTCTGGATTAGCAAACTTATCTTTGACTAATACAGGTGTTTTTAGTGCATTAGCAATCTGCATCATCCCTGAACCTTGTTTACGTGGAGAATATGGAATGTTACTTTCTGTTGTAGGGTCAATTAAGATTTGAGCTGTATTCATCAAAGCTGTTTTCGCCCGATAAATAGCATCTGAACCTCTCGTCACGCCTTTTTCATAAAGCGACTGTAACACTATGGCTCCCGCACCCGCTACATGTGGCGAAGCCATCGAAGTTCCGCTATATATTTCATATTTGTTATCCATAACAGTAGAATAAATCTTACCACCAGGTGCGGTGATTTCAGGCTTAAAATCAAGGGTATGCGGTGCTCCATATGATGAGAAACCAGACATAGTCCCCTTGGTATTATTATCGATTAAGGTTCCCTTACCCACTTTAACATTAATCTTTTCACCATTTTTCAAACGTTGAATTAAGTCCTTTCCTTCAGCAATCCCAGTACTAACTCCTGGAATGTTGCCATAAGGAGAAAAAAGTAATTTGGCATAATTTCCTAGTGTAGCTAAAGGTACCATTATTACTCCTTTTGCTCCATTCTTTTGAGTAAGAGATTGTATGAATTGTTCACTACCCGCCCATTGTTGTTCTGCAACCACGATTTTGTCCTTTACATCTTTTCCAGCGAAATCCTGGGTACTACCATAACCTACATAAACTAACTCAATATCTTCACCTGGAGCAAAGACATTTGCCATTTGAACATAACCTGCATGGCGTTTGTAAATAAGTGGTTTCCCATCTGGAAAAGTAAGTGTGTCCATATGGACTTTATCATTTTCATAAGAAGCTACTTGTAAAGCAAATGGACTTGAACCAGGTGCTCCTACTACTCCAATATCAGGATTCTGAGCATATGGTGCATGAGAATATGCGGTTGATCCACTTCTAGTACTGTAGTATGCGTTTCCACCAGCTGCAACCACTAATACTCCATTCTCTGTAGCAGTACGAACTGCTTTTTGTATAGGATCTTCTTCATCCACAAAAGCACCGTCAGTTCCTAAGCTCATGTTGATGACATCGGCATCCATTTCTACCGCGTGATTGATTCCGGCTATGATATCATCTGCAAATGCCCCTCCATAATAATCGGAAAAAACTTTTTCTGCTAGGATCTGTACATCAGGTGCAATCCCTTTTACCCCGTCGATTTCATCGGTTCCATTGGCCCCAATCGTTCCAGCTACATGCATTCCATGTGATGTAGCATATGGAAGAACATCTTGATCTCGGTCAGCCCAATCGTAACCAGCTGGTACTTTATCTGAATACCAGCGATCTTCTACAGCTGTTTGAGCTAATTTTTCTTGAATATTAGTAGAGTTCCACTTGGCTTTCGCTTTTCCTCTGTCAGACATAGTAAGATCTTGATGGCGATAGTCCACTCCGGTATCGACAACAGCAACCACCATCCCCTCACCATGGTAACCTAACTCTTCCCATACTTTTTTCGCTTGTACCATGGATTTACTACTGCTCATCGTTTGTTGATAAGTCTCTGCAATCTGTACACTAGCCACTCCAGATAGTTTTTTGATTTCTTTGATATTTTTGAACTCTGTATCCATACTGAAGCCATTAATACCTGTTACAAAGTGATGTCGCTCTTTCACATTCCACTTTTTCATTTCTTTCATCTCTTGGATTAATGATTTTTGAGCTTGCTTTAATTTCTTCTTTTCAGATTCATTTCCCTTGGCAGTGTGTACAGGTTCTCCTGTCATTTCCACAATCACTCGTACAGAATCGCTAGGAGCATATTGAGTATCAACTGGCTTGTGGGCTTGGTCTACTGTCCCTATTTCATCTGTAGTTGCTTCTGTTAAATTAGACTCAAATACTTGGTTGGTCAATTGTGACTCGATTGATGTGTCATTCGTTTCCGCAAAAACTGTGACTGATGAAAAAAGTAAGGATGTTACAGCTGCAGTAGTCATCACTTTAAATGCCTTTAATTTACTCTTGTTCATTTACATCTCTCCTTTTTTTATTTATCTTTGAGTTTTATAATTATTTCACTACAATTATGAGTTTAGGAATTTAATAAAATTATGGAATAATAACTTTACGCAATGCTAACCCCACTGAGTGAATAATTACACTACAAATTGTACATACAGCATAAAAAACAGTAAATTGGGGGAATATAGCATAGTTCGATAGACTTATATGTACAAATTCCATAAAAAAGATTGTCATTTAAAATAGAATTTTAAGTTATTATCAGGAAAAATATTTCTGATTTTGTCGAAATCAAAAATATTAGTGAGAGTATTTTCTCTTATATTGGGGGAAATAAACATAATCGGTATAATTTTATGAAAATTTAAAAAACATAAAAATGTGTATAAAGAAACTAGAAACGTATATGGTATTTTGGTCATGTATTCATTATGTAGAAATATAATATTAATGGCCGAATGGTCCTTACACTCCTTGATCCTGTGCATTAAAGACCGTCTCTGATGATTTCCTGTTCTTCAACTAAGCATCCGAGGAGATATAGCTATATAGACTATTTAAAGCACTAGTAAATATCACTAAAAATAGCATACCCCTCAGTTAGTGAGGGGTATGCTATTAATCTAATTGATGTTATCTCAAACCATAAGCCTTAATAATTTCCTGAGAAATTTTGATTCCTTGGTCATCCCAAGCGGTTGCACGG
>NZ_JBFUJC010000185.1:0-10539 GCF_056401595.1 Paenisporosarcina sp. P4_E4_2
GTCAGCAATCTGCATGGCGATTTCAGAAGCATATAATTTACACATTGATGCTTCTTTTGAAAATGGACGACCTTGATCTTTAAGCCACGCAGCTTTATAGACCATCGTACGAGCCAATTCGATTTTCATGGCCATATCCGCCAATTTGAATTGAGTGATTTGGAAATCGGACAATGGTTTGCCGAATTGTTTGCGTTCTTTAGAATAACGAAGCGCACGGTCGAATGCTGCCTGAGCAATCCCTACCGCCATTGCGCCAATACCGATACGACCGCCATCGAGTGTTACTAAAAACTGACGGAATCCTTCGCCGCGTTTGCCTAATAGATTTTCTTTTGGTACTCTCACATTCTCTAAAACTAGTTCTGTTGTATTAGAAGCATTTAAGCCCATTTTTTCGTAGTTATCAATCACTGTGAATCCTTCGGCATCAGTTGGCACAATAATCGCACTGATTTCCTTCTTACCATCTACTTCTCCGGTAATCGCTGTGATTGCCAAATGTTTCGCATAGCTTGCGTTCGTAATGTATACTTTGCTGCCATTAATGACGAAATCGTCACCATCTTCAACCGCACGCGTTTGTGTCCCGCCTGCATCTGAGCCTGCATTTGGTTCAGTCAACCCGAAAGCTCCAAAAGATTCACCTGTGCAGATCGGCGTTAAATATTTATGTTTTTGTTCTTCTGTTCCAAACAAATTAAGCGGAGCCCCACCTAAAGAAATATGCGCTGAATACGTAATACCAGTAGATGCACATGCTCTGCTAAGTTCTTCAGTAACAATAGCAAAACTGATTGTATCTGCACCAGCCCCACCATATTCTTCTGAAAACGGTAAGCCCATCATCCCCATGTCGGCTAACTGTTTAAAAATTTCTTTTGGAAAAGCTTTCGTCCGATCACGTTCTATCGCACCTGGTGCTACAACTTTATCCGCAAACTCTTTCATTGTCTTGCGAATCATCTGATGTTCTTGCGATAAATCAAAATTCACTACATTCAACCCCTTTTAATTTTAAAACGCTTTCATTTTTCATTATATATGAAATATTCTAACATTCACAACTATTATTCTTCTATTAAAAAAGAGAACAAAAAAAGATGCTCACCGGTGTGAGCATCTTTGAACATTCTATTCTAAAAAGTCTTTCAGTCGTTTACTTCTTGAAGGGTGGCGCAATTTGCGTAAAGCTTTTGCTTCGATTTGACGAATACGTTCACGCGTTACACCAAATACTTTCCCTACCTCTTCTAAAGTGCGTGTACGTCCATCATCAAGACCAAAACGCAAACGCAATACATTTTCTTCTCGGTCAGTTAAAGTATCTAAAACATCCTCTAACTGCTCTTTTAACAACTCATAAGCTGCATGGTCAGATGGAGATTGTGCATCCGAGTCTTCAATGAAGTCTCCTAAGTGCGAATCATCCTCTTCCCCGATAGGTGTTTCAAGTGAAACTGGCTCTTGAGCAATCTTTAAAATTTCACGCACTTTTTCAGCTGGCAATTCCATTTCTTCCCCTATTTCTTCTGGAGAAGGCTCGCGACCTAGGTCTTGAAGCAACTGTCGCTGAACGCGGATTAATTTGTTGATGGTCTCAACCATATGGACAGGGATACGAATCGTACGAGCTTGGTCAGCAATAGCACGTGTAATCGCTTGTCGAATCCACCAAGTTGCGTACGTACTGAATTTGAATCCTTTACGGAAATCAAATTTTTCCACCGCTTTGATTAGACCCATATTACCTTCCTGAATTAAATCCAGGAACAGCATGCCACGGCCAACGTAACGCTTGGCAATACTTACAACCAGTCGTAAGTTCGCTTCTGCTAAACGTTTTTTCGCTTCTTCATCGCCTGCTTCAATACGTTTAGCCAAGGCAATTTCTTCATCTGCAGAAAGTAAGTCAACACGACCGATTTCTTTTAAGTACATTCGCACTGGGTCATTGATTTTAACACCAGGTGGTACACTTAAATCGTTTAAATCGAATGTTTCCTCTTCTTGCCCTTTTTTCATTAATTTTTCTAAGTCTTCTTCATCGCCGTCTTTACGACCAAGCTCCACACCTTGTGCTTCTAGCTGTTCAATAAATTCTTCGATTTGATCTGATTCCAACTCAAATACGGATAATTTTTCAGCTATGTCAGCAAAAGTCAGCTCCCCCGATTTTTTACCCAGTTCGAGTAGAGATTTTTTTGCTTCTTCTAATGTGACCTCAGTTTCTACCTCTTTTGAACGCTCAGACTTGTCCGCCATAAGTCTTCCTCCTTTAAAAACCAATCAATTTACATCGTTGATAACGATTTTTTCAAATCGATCATTTGTTTTGCTAGCTCTAAAGCACGTGTCATATCCTGAAGTTTTTCTGCTTCTTTGGACTCGTGCATTTTCGTTTGAATTTGAAGCTCGATTCGATGTTTATTTATTTGTCGTAAGCAGTCGGAGACTTCTTCACTTGCATGTTCCGGGTCTCGTTCTGTTAACGTTGCTTCCATGACCAGCTTTCGTAGTTCTGTGTCTTCTAGAATTTCTAGAAAACGATGTGTATCAGCTTGAGGATATGTGTCGTAGAAACCTATGAGACGAACAAATATCGCTTCATAAGGATCGTGGATGAATACGTGTAGGCCATGATCTTGGTGTAAACGATCGACAATATCAACTTGATGTAACATATGAGCGAGCAACAATTTTTCAGCCCGATCAATTGCCTGTATACGCTTACGACTTACCGGAGCGTTTTGGGCAACAGGAGGAGCCTGTTGTCTCGAGTTCTGCTTAATATTTTTCCCTTCAATCTTTCGAAATTGCTGATAAATCGCATCTTCCGAAATATTGGTTTCATTGGCTAATTGCCGAATATATAAATCGCGTTCAACTGGTGAAGAATTTCCGACAAAGTGTTCGAGAACTTCTTGCACGTATTGTAACGTGTCATTTTCAAATTGAAAGTTTTTATTGCGTCTTGCAACCATCATCATAAAAGCCAAATAAGCATGGGGTCGTTCAATTATTTGTTTTTCGAATGCCTCTGCTCCATTTTTTTGAACAAAGTCATCCGGGTCCATTTGATCTGGCAGGATGGCTATTTCCGTTTTCACTTTATCCTGCATTAATAGCTGTGCAGCACGTTTTGCAGCTTCTAGCCCTGCAGCGTCCCCATCGTAACAAAGTGTCACAGAATCAGTTAGACGTTTCAGTTTATTAACATGTTCCTTTGTAAGCGAAGTACCCATCGTAGCAACAGTATTCATGATGCCCGCTTTTGCCGCTGCTATAACATCCATAAAACCTTCCATGACAATCACTTTATGCTTTTTACGGATTATAGGGCGCGCAACATCCAAATTATACAAAACTTTGCTTTTTTGAAATATCGGAGACTCAGGACTGTTCATGTACTTTGCATCCTGCGACTCCGTATTTAATACACGTCCAGAAAATGCTATGACATGTCCCGCTTCATCACGAACCGGAAACATGATTCGTTCTCTAAATCGATCGAAGTATTCATTTTTATTTTCTTTTTGAATGAGCAGACCACTTTGTGCCATTTCGGCCGGATTGAATCCTTTACGTTCAAGCAACGTGGTTAAGGCATCCCAATTAGGTAGTGACCACCCAATTCTATACTGTTCAATAAGCTCTCTTGAAAATCCTCTTTCTTCTAAATAATGAAGGGCTTTTTCTCCTTCTTCCGTATTTAGAAGCAAGTGATGGTAGTAATTCATAGCAAACGTGTGCGCTTCTTTCATTCTTGTTTCTTCTTTGGAGACCGTTTTAGCTTCGCCATTCTGAGGTTCAATGTCCAGGTCGATACCTATACGTGATCCTAATTTGCTAACTGCTTCCTGAAAAGAAAGATTGTCGATATCCATTACGAAGGTAATGGCATTTCCTCCGGCACCACATCCAAAACAATGAAAGATTTGTTTATCTTGTGAAACTGAGAATGAAGGTGTTTGTTCTCCATGAAAAGGACAAAGACCAAACCAGTTGCGTCCACGTTTTGTTAATTGAACGTATTCGCTAATAACATCAACAACATCATTACTCGTGCGAATCTGTTCAATTGTTTCTTCCGGAATTCGTTGCACGTTGTCATCACCATCTTTATAGGCTAAATATTGAATTCGAGATAATCGATGAAAATCCTGCAAGTTTCGACAAAAATAATAAAAAAAATACATATTACCCCCTTTGTAGAAGTAATACTGTTTTTTTCTATAGTGATTTTCAAAAATCTAAATTATTGAAATCTTGACAAAACTTACGAAATGACAACCCTTATTAAATATTTTTACCACAATTTTTTATTATAAAACGTTTTTCTTGAAAAATCCACAAAATAATTATTATTTCAAAAGAAAAAACCTTCCCTCATAGGGATGGTTTTCACCTTACTGGATTTTGTTTAAGATGACATTTGCTGTTTCTTCGACTGCACGATTCGTCACATCAATCACATGACATCCAATTCGGGAAACTACTTTTTCAAAATGGACGATTTCTTGTTTAATGCGTTCCAATTTTGCATAGCTTGCATCATCATTAAGTCCTAAAGCAATCAATCGTTCTTTCCGGATTGAATTTAACTTCTCTGGAGAAATGACAAGTCCGAAACATTTTTCCGGGTCAACTTTAAATAACTCTTCCGGAGGCTCTACTTCAGGCACTAATGGAACATTTGCGACTTTATATCGTTTGTGTGCTAAATACTGAGATAAAGGGGTCTTGGAAGTGCGGGAAACGCCGACGAGGACGATGTCAGCCAATAGTAAACCACGTGGATCCCGTCCATCATCGTATTTTACAGCAAACTCAATTGCTTCAATTTTTTTGAAATAATCGTCATCCAATTTCCGCACTAACCCTGGTTCTTCAAAAGGAATTTCATTCAATTCAAGTTCAAGTGTATCCATGAGCGGACCCATTAAATCGATGGATCTTACACTATGTTTTGCACATTCCATTTGCAAAGTTGAGCGCATCTTTTTTCGGACAAGCGTATATAAAATAATCGCTTGCTGCAGTTTTGCAAGATTTACAATTTCTTTTACATGATCGAGTGTCGCGATATGAGGGAATCGTTTTAAGGACGTATCCTGTAAACCAGGTCTAAACTGACTTACCGCTGCTTTCGCAACTAACTCTCCTGTTTCGCCCACTGAATCCGAAACAATAAATATTTGCAGTTTTTTCATGGTTTCCGTCACCTCACAAATCGTGATTTTCCGCTAATGACAGAAAAGCACGTGTAATGTTTGTTTTGGTCAAACGACCAATCACTTCGTAACCATCAGGATGTTGTTTTACGATTGGCAAAGCATCTATTTGTTTGTCAATCAACTTCTTCGCGGCATGGATAAGTGAGTCGTGTTTATAACAAAATGTTATATTTGGCATCCGAGTCATTATGATATGTACGGGAATTTTATTTAAGTCCTGTTGACCTAAACTCGTGCGGAGTAAATCTTTTCTTGATAATACGCCTGTTAAATATGAATTTTTATCTACAACAAATAGCGTGCCGACATCTTCCAAAAACATTTGACAGATGGCATCATATACGGTCATATCTTCTGCTACTACAATCGGGATTGACTGAAAGTCCCGAACCTTCATATTCATCATGCTGTCAGAAACAGCTTGACCAGTTTTTTTGCCTGAATAAAAATATCCTACACGAGGTCGTGCATCCAGAAACCCCGACATGGTTAATATAGCTAAATCCGGTCGAAGTGTAGATCTTGTTAAATGCAGACGCTCTGCAATTTGTTCTCCTGTAATCGGACCATTTTCTTTTACAATTAGCAAAATGTCCTCTTGACGTTTGTTGAGTTCGATCGGACTCACCGCCTCAAAAAGTGTTATACTCAATGTTCAATATTATATACTAATTAAGTGGGCTTATCTAGTACCCTGTTTAAGTGGCACTTTAGATTTTTATATGCTACAATATAGTCAATTATATAGACGAAGATAGGAAAATAAGTATTGTTCATCCTTTAGCGAGCAGAGGCGGTGCAAGTCTGCAACGAACAAGAAAAGGCGTCCTGGAGTCATGTTAATGAAAGTGGATTGCTTTTAGCAATTAACTGGGGTGGAACCGCGGGTATTATGCACTCGTCCCCGGACGGAAAATGTAGTTAGTTTAGCGAAACACAGAGGTTTTGTCTTCCCTGGCTCGGATATTTATGGAGGCTTAGCCAACACTTGGGATTACGGTCCACTTGGAATTGAACTTAAGAATAATATCAAAAAAGCTTGGTGGCGCAAATTTGTTCAAGAATCTCCTTATAATGTTGGTCTTGATGCAGCTATCTTGATGAATCCTAAAGTTTGGTCAGCATCAGGTCATATCGGAAATTTCAATGACCCTATGATTGACTGCAAAAAATGTAAAGCACGCCATCGTGCAGACAAACTGATTGAAGATGCTCTTGAAGCAAAAGGAATCGAAATGATTGTTGACGGACTTCCATTCGAAAAAATGGAAGAATTAATCAGCGAACACGCCATTATTTGTCCAGATTGTGGAGCTCAAGAATTCACGAACATCCGTCAGTTCAATTTAATGTTCAAAACTTCTCAAGGTGTGACGGAAACTTCTTCTAACGATATTTACTTACGTCCAGAAACAGCACAAGGGATTTTTGTAAACTTTAAAAATGTGCAACGTTCAATGCGAAAAAAAATGCCATTCGGGATTGCTCAGATCGGTAAGAGTTTCCGTAATGAAATCACGCCAGGTAACTTCACATTCCGTACGCGGGAATTTGAGCAAATGGAACTTGAATTCTTCTGTAAGCCAGGTGAAGATTTGGAATGGTTTACTTTCTGGCGCGACTATTGTAAAAACTGGTTACTGAACTTAGGTTTGAACGAAGAAAACATGCGTTTACGTGATCACGATAAAGAAGAACTATCACATTATGCATCGGCTACAACAGATGTGGAATATAAATTCCCATTCGGCTGGGGCGAGCTTTGGGGTATTGCAGACCGCACAGACTTCGACTTAAAACGCCATATGGAGCACTCTGGTGAAGATTTCAACTATATAGATCCGATAACGAATGAACGTTATGTACCATACTGTATCGAACCATCATTAGGTGCAGACCGTGTCACACTGGCATTCTTATGTGATGCATATGCTGAAGAAACTCTTGAAGGTGATGATAAACGTACCGTGTTACGTTTCCACCCTGCATTAGCTCCGGTAAAAGCAGCTATCTTACCATTATCGAAAAAATTAGCTGAAGGCGCTGGTGAAGTGTTTGCTAATTTAAGCAAATCATTTATGGTCGATTATGATGAGTCTCAATCAATCGGTAAACGTTACCGTCGACAAGACGAAATTGGAACACCTTTCTGTATCACGTATGACTTTGATTCAGTTGAAGACGGTCAAGTAACTGTACGTCACCGTGATTCAATGGAACAAGTACGTATGCCTATCGTAGAAGTTAAARCATATATTGAAAAACACTTAGAATTTTAATTTAAACAGGATTGAAACATTTATGCTCAATTGCTCTATAGAATAAATTAAGGGAGGGAGATGTGAATTTTATCACAACTCCCTCCCTATTTTTATCAATATGAGACTACTTGTTATGGGCTAGTTCATTTATTTCGTTTGCACAATTTTTGATCGTATCAATGACGACTCTTGGCTCTGATAATTGCGGGAAATGTCCACTTTTTTCAGCAACAATGTGTTTACTATTCTTTGACAATGTCAGTAATTCCAATTGATTATCTTGTCGTTTTATTCGTACTTCCTCTGGCATCATTCGGTTTTTCTTCCCACCTGTAACAACAAATACAGGTATTTCGGGAAAAGCATCTATTTGATGAATTTGACTCACAGTTCGTTTTACAAAATTTACTTCATCGAATTGTTTGTGTGAAGATAAGGAATCCAACATTTTGAGCATCTTATTTATTGTTTTTACTGCCTTACCTTCAAATTCTTCAAGTTTGATATCTTTTGGATGGCTGGATTCCAAAAAGACAATTCCAGCTACTTCGTTAGGATAGAGTCGCGCATATAAATTTGCATATAAGCCCCCTAGAGAATGTCCAACAAATAAGTAAGGAGGTTCAAATCCCAAGATTTTTAGTGTTTCATGGAGAGTATTAACAATTGTCATTCCATCTTGATTTTCGATTGGCTTATCGCTACCAGTAACACCAAATCGATTATAAGAAAATACTGATGAGAATTGCGAAATTTCCGGGAGTATTTTCATCCAACCTTCAATGGGACCCGACCCACCGTTAATCAAAACGACATTGGGTTTACCTTTTCCGCTAATATTATATTGCAGCTTTCCTTTAGATGTTTCCACGTAATATTTCTCTATTTTCAATGCGCATCACCTCATTTTGTACGAGGTCACATGAAGTAAAACCGGTAATTGAATAGAGAAACTTCTGAACCTCATATTAATTTTTTTGTAAAACCCGTACTTTTACCAATATATCCATTTCTTATATAAAAAGCATGTGCTGGTATTCGCTCTTCTCTATTTCCACTGTTTAAAGTTATGGAACCTGCTCCTTGCACAATAGCCCATTCTTCGCAAGCTTTCAATAGCATTGAGCCGACCCCTTGTTTCCTCTGTTTTGAACTTATAACGAATGCCTGTATTCGTGCAAATACTCCAGTAAATTCGAAAGATAGAGCCTTGCATAACCCTGCAAAACCAATTAATTGATTATTTTTCACAACCACTAATGTTTCATATTCAGTATGACTTAATAATAACTCAAATCGTTTCGTAAGTTCTTCAAGTGATGTAGGATAACCTAATTCCGCCATCAGTTCGAGTAAATCTTCATAATCAGAAGATTGCACTGTCCTAATTTCAATTGTCATTGATTAACCATCCTGTTAACTTTATATTTTGTATCACTTTTAAATGATCTTTTAATGTCCCAAAAAGAAAAATGCTTTACTCCATCTTGAAGTAAAACACCAGTTCAATTGATTAAGACTATCGGGTGGTTTGGTACAGTGATTTAATTTCTTTTATTTGCTCAATGTGCCGCTGTTCATGTAAATAAATTAATTCGATCCATTGATAAAGAGGTAAATCACCAAAGTATGGATGTTTTACTGATTTGTCAGCCAAGATCGATGTATCTTCGACAGTATTTAAGATGTTGTTTAATAAATTTCTTGAATTGTTTAATTGGTCAATAATTTGATGAGTCTCGGCAGATTCAATTTGAGGCATAACGATTTCTGGTGCTTCCAACTTATTTGACCTGTCTAATAAAAAATCGATTTTTTTGGGTTCTGCACTGATGTTGGATTTTTTGAGTCCATAAGCAATTGCCTTAGCAAAAATTTCTTCTGTCAAAGCTAAGTGGTTGCATATTTGCGCAATACTCCAGCTCTTTATTCCAGGAGTATAATTGAATTCTTCATCACTTAATAAATTCATTTCATTTAGCAGATTATTTCTCGTTATTAACAGATTTTCATTTTCAAATTTACTCAAAACATCCCAACCTTTCAAGTCAATTTATCTACCACGTAACATACTATTCGAAATGGTTTAAAATATTCATGAATAGTAATCGCACGGAATTATTGCATACAAAAAGTTAAACGAATAGAAGAGTCAACCATTAAATCTCCCCATCAATATGGTATTATAGAAATTCCCATCAGAAAGAAGTTTATCTTTTCTTAACATCCCTTCCACTTCAAACCCATATTTTTTATATAGTTCCATTGCCTGATTATTGGTTTCGAGAACCTTCAAGGTTATTTTCTTAATATCATTGGAATCTGCCCATTGAATGGATTGTTGTAAAAGGTTCTTTCCGATACCATAGCCCCAAAACTCTTGTAATACACAGACACCAAATTCCACTTTATGAGAACTTCTTTTCAATTTGTTCCCTTCACATCTTGAAAAACCAACAATTCTACCATTAACTTCTGCCAATAAAAATAGGTTGCTAATGCTTTCCGTATCATCTTTAATTAATTGTTTAAAGCCTGTTGCGTCTATGTATGCCTCGCCTTTTTCCCTATCTAAATTTTCCGTTTCTCCATCTATTTGCAATCTAACTTCAGATAAATTTTTCGCATCGGTTTCTATTGCAGATCTTATAGAATAACGTAAATTATTGATAAAACATCCCATAGGATTAATTTTCATTCCATGGCCTCCTGGACTTAATGACCCGCAATCTTGATCTTATCATTTTTTTCATTACTAAAAATGACGATCAACTCATCTATTTCCTTCATATAATCCTCTGGAAAAAGTGTTCTAATTGATGTTAATTTTTCTTTAAATTCCTTAATTGGATCTTTATTAAAAGTTGCTACCGATTCCGATCCATAATAGTGTTTTATTTCACTAAGTATCCCCTATTTGTCCCGTGAGATTAAATTGATACTTTTTCTAGGAATAAAAAAAGGTCATCTAGAGAAAAAACAAAAACCTTTTGCAATGTTAACGTATGTACATTTTAGATAAATTTTTGGCATTCCTCAAT